>CALAED010000527.1 GCA_937891035.1 uncultured Thermomonosporaceae bacterium
TCGACGCGAACGCCCGGTAGACCTTGTCGCCCCTATGGATGACGCCGGGATCGCGGCGGTCCCGGTCCCGGAACTTCACGCAGTCCTCGTGCGCCACCCGGCCGCTCGCCGTGACGTACGGGTTCTGGCACGGGTTGATGTCGACGGCCAGGCCGTACGCGTGCTGCGACCACGAACTCGACCCCGTCGCGTTGCGGCAGTTGAAGGCCGAGGTGTTGTTGGCCTCGATCGAGTCGAAGTCGCTTCCCTGGTATTTATCGACGAGCTCCATGCGCCGAATCGGATAGCGCGCGTCGTACAGCCGCTTGAAGACCTTGACGACGTCCTTGGCCTCCCGGACGTTGACCACCATCTCTCCCTGGTGCGACTTCTTGTCGAACCCCCAGTAGGTCATCTCGATCAGCCGCAGGCCGGACAGCGGCACCGGGCAGCCCGGCCGCCACGAGTGCTTCACCGTGGCGCGACTCGGAATCCGCCGAATCTGTGCGCTGAACGCGGCCGGACCGCTGCTGGTCGGCCGCGGGGTGGCGGTCGGTGCCGATGGCGTTGTGGATTCGGCCGCCGGCGGTGATGCCGTATCGGAGCCGTCGTCGCCCCCGCATCCGGCGGCCAGGGCCACCGCGGTCGTCGCGACCGCAATCGTGATCAAGCCTCTCACCTGCATTACAACGAGGTTACAGCTACCGGCGCATGCTCTGTCCAAGTCGCAAATCTCCGCTACGGTGCGCGGAAGCGGCTGTATATCCCGGAACAGCCATGGCACTGGGGGCCGGGAACATGACCAACCCGGACGACAAGAGCCTTCTCGACGAACTGTTCGGTGATGCCCAGGACGGCGAGGCCCCCAACGGCTCCGTCGAGATTGCCGAGTCGCTCGACGAAGATCGCGCCGAAGATCGCGCCGAACCGCCCCCGCCGTCGGGGCCGCCGCGTACGAGAGAGACACCCGCACCCCCCGAGATGATCCGCCACGAGGCGGAGCGCCGCCCGCCCTGGTGGATGCGATCGGCCGGCCGCGGCGATCCGGCCGTGGCGCCCGGCTGCCGGGAGATAGGGCTGACCACGACCGGATTCGTCATCTTTGTGAGCGTCGACAGCGTGATGATGTACACGCCGTTCCGCATATCGGGCCCGACCAACCTGTTGCCACAGGCCATCGCCCTGCTGTTCCTCGCGTTCGGGCTCGGCGCCTTGATGATATGGAGCATCCGCGGAGCCTGGCGACCGGTCGGCATCGGGATGATGCTGGGCTGGGTGTTTATGACGCTGATCTCGGCCGGTTATTTCACTGGCCTCAATCCCTGACTGTCAGGGGTATCTAACGGACTGTATCCACCCTTTTGATGATGGCCGTGAAAGCCCGCCCGATGGCCTCGAGGTCTTCCGGCTCGGTGACGTCGACGAAAAGGTCGCGCACCGCGGTGACATGGTCGTGGGACGCGCGCTCGAGCGTGTGGAAACCCTCATCGGTGAGCTGGGCGAAGACCCCGCGCTTGTCGCTGGAACACGTCTCTCTGCGCACCAGGCCTTTGGACTCCAGCCGGGCGCACGTGTGCGAGAGCCGGCTGCGCGACTGGCTTGCCTCGGCGGCCAACTGCGCCATGCGCAGTTTCCGCTCCGGGGCCTCCGAAAGCCGGACGAGAATTTCGTACTCGGCCATTGATAGTCCGTGGGTGGTCTTGAGAGATTGGTCGAGAACATCGAGCAGGCGCACACTGCCGTCGACAAAGGCACGCCAGTCTCGCTGCTGAGGGCCGCTGAGCCATCGCGTCTCGGACATGTTTCTAGTCTAACCGAGAGTTGAACCTTCAACTACCATCGTTTATGGTCGGAGAGACAAGGTGCCTACTCGCTCGCCCAGTACTAGTTGACAGGCTTGTGAAGAAGCGGTAAAGGGTGCGGCTAGTCTTGCCGGAATAGTTGAAGCTTCAACTTTGTTCCCCGGGCACCGTACGACGAAGGAGATCCTGATGCCTGCCGTGACCGCGGACACGCTGACCCTGCCCAGGCTGCCGCGCCTGGCCGAAACCGAGACCGAGTGGCGTCCGGTGACCCGGGTCATCACCGCCCAGCGTCATCTCGAGGGCGAGGGCTTCCAGGTACGCCGCCCCTTCCCCGGCGTCGACCTCGCGCTCGCCGACCCGTTCCTGCTGCTCGACCACATGGGCGCCGTCGAGTACGGGCCGGGTGAGGCCAAGGGCACCCCGTGGCATCCGCACCG
>CALAED010000528.1 GCA_937891035.1 uncultured Thermomonosporaceae bacterium
GCGCACGTGCCCACCGGGTGGAACACGCTGAACACCTCTCGCTCCAGCCACGCCATCAGATCGGCGTCGCGGTCCGATGCCGGCACGTTCACCGGTTCACCGCGCCGGTGCTCGAGCATCGCCGGCCGCTCCATGATGTCCAGCACCATCCGCAGGCCGCGCAGCATGGTCTGCCGGTCCTCTTCGGTGCCGAAGTGGTTGTGCAGGATGCGCGGCGCCGTGCCCGGCATCGCGGTGCGCAACGAGACCTTGCCGCGGCTGGTCGGGGTGAGCAGCGTCGGCCCCACCGAGTAGCCGTGGTCGTAGGGCACGCCGAGGCCGTGCTGGGTGATCAACACAGGAACGCCCTGCAGCTGGATGTCCGGCGCGGCGAGGTCGGGGCTTGACCGCATGAAGCCGCCCATCTCGGCGCCGTTGGAGCTCAGCATCCCGCCGTGCTCCTTTTCCAGCAGCTCTTGGTTCTCCGGCGTGTTGCCGGCGATCAGCGACTCCTCGACGCTCAGGTAGGCCAGCTGCACGAGGATGTGGTCCTGGAGGTTCTCCCCCACCGGCAGGTCGACGACCGGCGCGATGTCGAACGGGGCCAGGTCGGCGGGCCGGCCGATGCCCGACAGCATCAGGATCTGCGGCGTGTTGTAGGAGCCGGCGCACAAGATGACCTCGCGCTCGGCCCGGATCTCGCGCTGCTCGCCGGCGACGTCAAGCGCGAGGCCGCGGACGGTGGTGCCGTCCAGCACGAGGCGGTGGACCAGCGCGCCGGTCAGCAGCTCGAGGTTTGGCCGGTGCAGCGCCGGGTGCAGGTAGGCGTCGGCGGCGCTGCAGCGCATTCCGTTGCGCTGCGTCGACTGATAGACGCCGAACCCCTCTTGGTTCGCCCCGTTGAGGTCGTCATTGAAGGAGTGCCCCGCCTGCAGCGCGGCGTCGAGCATGCCGAGCATGACCGGGTGCCGGTAGTGCGGATCGGCCACGCCCAGCGGGCCGCCGGCGCCATGGAACTCGCTCGCGCCGCGCTCGTTGTCCTCCGCCTTGATGAAGTAGGGCAGCACGTCGGCGTAGCTCCAGCCGGTCGCCCCGGCGTCCGCCCAGCCGTCGTAGTCGAGCCGGTTGCCGCGGATGTAGATCATCGCGTTGACGGACGAGCTGCCGCCCACCACCTTGCCGCGGGGCAGGAAGACCTTGCGGCCGTGCAGGGCAGGCTCGGGCTCGCTGAAGTACGCCCAGTCGTAGCGCGACAGCCACAATGTCGGCCACACCGAAGAGGCGTGCAGCATCGGGTCGGTGTCGGGCAGCCCGGCCTCGACGACGAGAACCCGTACGTCCGGGTCCTCGGTGAGGCGAGCCGCCAGCACGCAGCCGGCCGAACCGGCGCCGGCGATGATGTAGTCGTACATGAGCCCTCCCTCGCCCGGGTGACAGCCGACGGCGCCGCCGGCTCGGACGGGCGGCGCGCGCGAGACGAACCGCTGGCGCGTCTTCCCCAGTGGTACACCGTGGGCGGGCGGTGAGGAAGAGAGCGGCGAGATGAATCCATGACATATTTTGTTTTCCTCGTCACGATCCGGGCCTTCACTGGTGTCACCATGTGAAAACACCAAGCGTCCCCAGAGGGCTACGCCACGGGGTCGGCCGGGCGTACCCTGGGGGCCGGCCACGCCGGGTCAGCGAAGGCCGCGGCCCACTGCCCGGGATGCGGCTGTGGAAGTCGTACGGTAAGGGGATGCGCGCGAAAGTGCGGGCGTACGCTGGAACGCCTGCCGGAACGGGAACGACGTGGCGATGGAGACCTGGTTCGCGCGGCGGCCGGTTCGCGATCTGCGGCCCGGTGATCACGCGTGGCTGGCATTCCGCGATCGCGCGGAACAAGAGTACGTCATCGGCGACTTCGTGCACGAGGGGCTGGCCGGGACCGACAGGGTCGTCTATATCACCGGCGCTCGTCCGCAGGAGCTACCAGGCATGGTGACCCGGTATCAGACCGACCCCGGCCCGTTCGCGGCGAGCGGCCAGCTGAAGATCATCTCACCGCGGGTGGCCTGCGACGCCGGCGGGCGCTTCGACCCCGACCGGCTACTCGACGCGGTCGAGGCGGAGATCGGCAAGGCGTTCGCCGCGGGCTATCGGGGCGTGCGGGTCACCGGCGACATGACCTGGGCGCTGCGCCAGCCCGGAGGCTATGAGCGCGTGCTCGGCTGCGAGCGGCGCATGGACGCCACGATCGCGGCGAGCACGCTGGCGATGGCCATCTGTCAGGTCGGGCGGACCTGCTGTTCACCGCGGCAGCTCAGCGCCCTCAAAGAGACACATGAGGTGATCGTGGAGGCCAACCCCGAATTCGAGGACGGCGTTTTGCGGATCACCCGTACGTTCGCGCCGCCCGGGCTGCGGCTCGACGGCGAACTCGACGGCGCCCGGCACGCGGCGTTCGCCGAGACGCTCTCGTCGATCGCCGACATCGAACACGACGTACATATCGATCTCGGCGGGCTCCGCTTCATCGACCTGGGCGCGCTGCGTCTGCTCACCGCGTTCGCGAACCGGCGGCGCGGCTGCGGCCGGCTGCTGCTCGACAACCTTCCGCCCGAGCCCGCGGCCGTCATCGACATGATCGGCTGGCACCGGCTGCCCGGCCTGGTCCTCGGACAAGGAGCGCCGGCATAATGGCGGGAAAGGCGACGACGCTGGTCCACCAGGCGCTCCTGTACTCAGGCGAAGGCGAGTTCCTCGACGCCGCCGTCCCGTTCCTGCGCGCCGGGCTCACCGCGGCGGACGTCGTGCTCGTAGCCGCGGTGCCGCCGCGGCTCGACGGGGTGCGGCGGGCGCTCGTCTTCGTCAC
>CALAED010000529.1 GCA_937891035.1 uncultured Thermomonosporaceae bacterium
CGCGGATCTCCGGCAGCAGCTTCTCACCGAGCAGCAGCCCGGCCCAGCCGCCGAGGATGATGCGCTCCGGGTTGAACAGGTTGATCAGGCCGGCGATGCCGGCGCCCAGGTAGTGGGCGGTCTCGTCCAGGACCGCCGCCGCCCGCGCCGAGGAGGCGGCCGCGTCGATCAGCGCGGCGAGCGCGGACTCCTGGTCGTCTCCGGGCAACGGCGCGCCGTAGCGGTCCAGGATCGCCTCGGCGCCGACGTACGCCTCGAGGCAGCCGGACGACCCGCACCGGCAGGTCCGGCCGCCGACCACGACGGTCGTGTGCCCCCATTCGCCCGCGCTGGAGGTGGCGCCCCGGTGCGTGGATCCGTTGCTGATAATGCTCGCGCAGACCCCGGAGCCGATCAGTCCGATGACGGCGTTCTGCGCGCCCCGTCCCGCCCCGAACCACAGCTCCGCCTGGCCCATCGTCTTGGCCCCGTTGTCGATGTAGAGGGGCAGGCCGGTCCCGGCGCGCAACAGCCGTTCCAAGGGAACGGCGTCCCAGCCGTACGTCTGCCCATGCACGAAGACCTCTGCGCCCCGCTCGACCACGCCGGGCACGCCGATGCCGACGCCGAGCACCGCCGAGGAGTCGACGCCGCCGTCGGCCAGGACCGCGGCGAGACCGGCGAGGATGCAGTCGACGACCTGGCCGACCCCATGTTCATGCGGGTTCAGCGGGTAGTCGGCCTTGGCGCGCACGGTCATCATCAGATCGAACAGCTCGACTCGGATCCGGGTCTCGCCGACGTCGACGCCGATGACGTAGCAGTGGTCCGGGTTGATCCGCAGCAGTACCCGGGGGCGGCCGCCGTCGGAGTCGACCGAGCCCGCCTCCATGACCACGCCCTCGCTGATCAGCTCGCGGGTCACGTTGCTCACTGAGGCCGGGCTGAGCGCGGTGGCCTGGCTCAGGCCCTGGCGGGTCTGCGGCTGGTCGAAGTACAGCGACCACAGCAAGACCGACCGATTGTCCCTGCGGAGGTCTCGAACGGTTCCACGTCTGCGCACCATAACCGCCCTTCACTTGCTTCAAATCTTATTACAAGCAAGACATGATGCCTTGATCCAGCACCTTCGACCCTTGACGAGGTTCTGATCGGATGTTAAATCACGTCATGAAATAAGGCGTGTCGCAAAGGGGGGAAGCCGAGGCGCCGCCCACCTCTGAAGGAGATGCTCATGCATCCCACCTCACCCGCCCGCCCCCGGTCCCGCCTAGCCGTACGGAGTGGGGTGCCGACTTTGGTCAGCGCCTTGCTGCTGGTGAGTCTGCTCGTGGTGAATGTGCTCGTGGTGAATGTGCTCGTGCCAGGCGGCACGCCGCCGGCCATGGCCGCCTGCGGCACCACGAACGTGGCTCAGGGCAGACCGGCAGTCGCCTCCTCGGCCGAGAGCGCGGCCTTCCCGGCGAGCGCCGCTGTGGACGGCTCCGCCACGACCCGCTGGTCCAGCGCTTTCAGCGACCCGCAATGGCTCCGGGTCGACCTCGGTTCCGGCCAGTCCATCTGCCAGGTCGTGCTCACGTGGGAAGCCGCCTACGCCCGGTCGTTCCAGATCCAGGTTTCGACCGATGCCAACTCCTGGACCACCGTCTTCTCCACAACCAGCGGCGCCGGTGGCACCCAGACCCTCGACGTCTCGGGCACCGGACGGTACGTCCGGATGCTGGGGACCGTACGGGCCACCCAGTACGGCTACTCGCTGTGGGAGTTCGCCGTCCGCACCGGTACCTCGACACCGCCGGCCGGTGGCGGTGACCTCGGCCCGAACGTCCTGGTCTTCGACCCGTCTATGTCCAGCGCCACCATCCAGAGCAGGCTGGACACGATCTTCCGCGAGCAGGAATCCAACCAGTTCGGCCCCTCGCGGTACGCGTTGCTGTTCAAGCCCGGCAGCTACAACGTGAACGCGAAAATCGGTTTCCACACCGCCATCGCGGGGCTGGGCCGCAACCCCGGCGACGTCACGATCAACGGCGGAGTCACCGTCGACGCCGGCTGGTTCGGCGGCAACGCCACCCAGAACTTCTGGCGCTCCGCCGAGAACC
>CALAED010000530.1 GCA_937891035.1 uncultured Thermomonosporaceae bacterium
TCCGCTGCACGGTCTCCATCGGCGGCTTCGTGCCAAAGCCGCACACCCCGTTCCAATGGGCGGCCCAATGCGACCACGAGACCGTCGACCGGCGGCTGCACGCGCTCCGCGACACCCTGCGCGGCGACCGGCGGTACGGTCGCGCCATCGGCCTGCGCTACCACGACGGAAAGCCGTCGATCATCGAGGGCCTGCTGTCCAGGGGCGACCGCCGCGTGGGCGCTGTGATCAAGGCCGTGTGGGAGGCGGGCGGCCGCTTCGACGGCTGGTCGGAGCACTTCTCCTTCGAACGCTGGGCTGCCTGCGCTGAACAGGCCCTCGCCGGCGAGCCGGTCGACCTGGACTGGTACACCGTGCGCGAGCGCGACGAGGTCGAGGTGCTGCCATGGGACCACCTCGACGCCGGCCTCGACCGCGAATGGCTCTGGCAGGACTGGCGGGACGCGATCGACGAGGTCGAGGTCGACGACTGCCGGTGGACGCCGTGCTACGACTGCGGCGTGTGTCCCACAATGGGGACCGAGATCCAGATCGGTCCGAGCGGCCGCAAGCTCCTCCCGCTCAGCGTCGTCGGCTGAGGACGACACATTGGGTTAATTGAACGGACGGCGAATTGCGGCTTAATCCGCATCGGCCGGCACCTGACGCGATCCGCGATTATCGTCCGTGATCACGCTTTGAACAGGGAAAATCCGCCTTTGTCGAGCGTTCGCCGGGCCATGCATGATCCATAAATGGGTGCCGCGTCCTTTGGCGGCCTGCGCGCGAATCCCGCTAAACTCGTCGCCCGCATCGAGCATTTTTATGCCCCGCCGAAGGAGAGTGCCGCCCTTGCCCGAGGTGACCGAGGCGGCGGTGTGGTGAGCCTGCGCGCCGGACTGGTCGGTCTTGGCGCGATGGGTCGTCATCATGCCCGGATCTTGTCCGAGCTGGACGGGGTGGACTTCGTCGGTGTGGTCGAACCCGAAGGGGAGCCCGGCCGGGCGGCTCGGGGAGTTCCGGTGCTGCGAGAGCTGCCGGAGCTGGTGGCGCTCGGGATCGATTACGCGGTGGTGGCCTGCCCGACCGCGCTGCATGAGGAGATCGGGCTGCAGCTGGCCGACGAGGGGATCTGCGCGCTGATCGAAAAGCCGCTCGCGCACTCGGTTCCGGCGGCGGCCCGGTTAGTTGCGGCGTTCGAGGGGGCCGGCCTGGTGGCGGGCGTCGGTCACATCGAGCGGTACAACCCTGCGCTGCAGAGCCTGCGCGGCAGGCTGGAGGCGGGTGCGCTGGGTGAGGTGTTCCAGGTGGTGACCCGCCGCCAGGGTCCGTTCCCGCATCGCGTCAGCGACGTCGGCGTGGTCAAGGATCTGGCGACGCACGACATCGATCTGACCGGGTGGGTGACCGGGCAGGAGTACGCCTCGGTGTCGGCCAGGACGGTCTCCAAGAGCGGGCGGTTGCACGAGGACATGGTCGCGGTCGTCGGTCAGCTGGCGGATGGCACGATGGTCAATCATCTGGTGAACTGGCTGAGCCCGCTCAAAGAGCGGTCCACGGTGGTCACCGGCGAGCGGGGCTGTTTCGTCGCCGACACCCTCACCGCCGATCTCACCTTTTACGCCAACGGCGCGCGGGATACCGAGTGGGAGGCGTTGCGCGCGTTCCGCGGGGTGTCGGAGGGTGACATGATCCGTTACGCCATTCCCAAGCGCGAGCCGCTCCTCGTCGAGCACGAACGCTTCCGCGACGCGGTACGCGGGAGCGGCACGGGCGCGAGCGCGAGCGCGAGCGGCGGTTCGGGCGCGAGCGGCGGTTCGGGCGCGAGCGGGGACGGGGACGGGGACAGGTACGGGTACGGGGACGGGGACGGGGGAATCGTGCCGCTCCGGCAGGGCCTGCGTACCGTCGAGGTCTCGCTCATCGTGCTCGAATCCGCCGAACGAGGTGTGACGATGGAGGTACGACCGCCCCGAGAGGGGCGCGGGCCTGGCGAGCACGTCGGGCATTGCGGACACGGCGAAGGAGTCGTCCATGTCGGCTGAGGGCGGCCCGTCCCGTCCCCCGGCTCCTGCCGGGACGCGCGGGCGGATCGTCATGCTCGTCGACAACGGGGTGGACGGCGACTCTCGCGTGCAGAAGACGGCCCGCTCAGCCGCCGCGGCCGGCTGGGACGTCGTCCTCATCGGCAGGTCGCCCGACAACAGGCGGCAGACCCGGTCGCTGGGTGAGGCCGAGGTCTGGTTGATCCCCGTCCCCGGGCCACTGCGGCAGCCGCGCCACGAATATCGCCGCGCCCCGCTGCGCAGCCCGCTGGCCTACCCGTCCGGCCCGCTCGCCGCCTATCGCAAGCAGCGGGTCAAGGCGTGGCGGACCGACCTGTACATGCGCGACGTCGCGATCAGACTCGCCGCCGGGCGGGGTGGCCGCCGGCCCGGACCGCGGGTGCTCATCAGGCGCGCCCGGCTGATCCCGCTCCGGCTCATCGCCAAGCTGCTGGGCAGGTGGGTGATGGCGCGAGCGCGGCGAACCGATGCCCTGCGCCGCCGCCGGACCCGGCTGGACGCTCGACTTGATCGGCTCACCACGCGGTTGTGGCGTTCGGTGCTCGGCGTTCGGTGCTGGCGCAGGCTCGACCCGCATCTATGGGACTGGGAGCTGGCGTACGGCAAGGTCATCGACGAGTTGGCGCCCGACCTGATCCACGCCAACGACTTCCGCATGCTCGGCGTTGGCGCGCGCGCCGCCCTGCGCGCCCGCGTCCGGGGACGTCCCGTCAAGCTGGTCTGGGACGCGCACGAGTTCCTGCCCGGCATCAAGCCCTGGAGCGACAATCCCCGCTGGCACCCGGCCCAGTGCGCCTACGAGCGGGAGTACGCGCCGTACGCCGACGCGGTGATCACGGTGTCGGAGACGCTCGCCGATCTCCTCGTGAAAGAACACGGGCTGCCGGTACGCCCCGCCGTGGTGTTGAACACCCCTGAGACGGCGCGGCGGAGCGACCGTGAGCCGCCCGGCCTGCGCGCGCTGTGCGGCGTCGGCCCCGACGATCCGCTCGTGGTCTACAGCGGAGCGGCGATCGCGCAACGCGGTCTGGACGTCATGATCAAGGCTTTGCCGCGGCTCGACGGAGTGCACGCCGCTCTCATCGTCGCCCGCCCGGCCGCTCCGTACGTCAGGGAGCTGTTGGCCCTCGCCGCCGAGCTTGGCGTCGGCGACCGGGTGCACGCGCTGCCGTACGTACCACACGACCAGGTCGTGCCCTTCCTGTCCGCGGCCGACGCCGGAGTGATCCCGATCCATCACTGGCCCAACCACGAGATCGCGTTGATCACCAAGTTCTTCGAGTACTCCCATG
>CALAED010000531.1 GCA_937891035.1 uncultured Thermomonosporaceae bacterium
ATTGAGACGGCCAAGGGGGCCGACTCCGCCGGCGCCGACGTTTCCCCGCCTCACATCTGAGATCCAGGCCTTTCGTCCACAGAACTGTGGATAACCTTCCACAGCCTGGGGATAAGCGAACCGCGGTTCCCCGTGGGCCGAGCCGGGGCCATGCCGCATGCCGGCCGGTCGGCCCGCCGCGAAGGGCCTACGCTCGAATCCGTGCATGTGGCCCTTCTCGAGCTTCAGGACTTCCGGTCCTATCGCGCCGCCGAGATCACGTTCGACCCCGGAATCAGCGTGCTCCGCGGTCGCAACGGAGAGGGCAAGACCAATCTCGCCGAGGCGATCGGCTACCTCGCCGCCCAAAACAGTCACCGGGTGGCCACCGACGCGCCGCTCGTCCGGCATGGCGCTGCGCGGGCGATTCTGCGCGGCGGCGTCGTACGGGCCGACCGGCGGGCGCTGCTGGAGATCGAGATCAACCCCGGCAAGGCCAACCGGGCCCGGCTGAACCGTTCGCCCCTCCCCAGGGCGCGCGAGCTCCTGGGGATATTGCGCACAGTGCTGTTCGCGCCGGAAGATCTGGCGCTGGTGAAAGGCGACCCCGGGGAGCGCCGGCGGTTCCTCGATGAGTTGCTGACCGCGCGGGCGCCGCGGTTCGCCGGCGTACGGGCCGACTACGACCGCGTACTCAAACAGCGCAACGCCCTGCTCAAGTCGGCGGCGGCGCACCGGCGCCCACCCGGCGCGGAGATGCTGGCCACACTGGAAGTCTGGGATACGCACCTGGCCAAGGCGGGCGCCGAGTTGCTCGCCGCCCGGCTCGATCTGACCGCGGCGCTGCGGCCGCTCGCCGCCAAGGCGTACGCGGCGGTGGCCCAGCCAGGCGGCGACGCCCCGGATGCGGCGGATGCCGTAGACGCTGTGGAAACTGTGGAAACTGTGGACGGCGCGAGCCCGGGCACGGACGGCACGGGCGCCACGGGGCCCTGGATCGCCGATTTGACGTACCGGAGTTCGCTCGAGGGTGTGGAGTTGTCCACAGACCGTGGAAAACTCGCCGACGCGCTCCGTGAGGGGATGGAAAGAGCCCGGCGGCAAGAGCTCGACCGCGGCGTCAGCCTGGTCGGCCCGCACCGAGACGAGTTGTCCTTGACGTTGGCGGGGCTGCCGACCCGGGGCTATGCGAGCCAGGGCGAGTCATGGTCGTTCGCGCTCGCGCTGCGGCTGGCGGCCTTCGAGCTGCTGCGGGCCGACGGCGACGATCCCGTCTTGATCTTGGATGACGTGTTCGCCGAGCTTGACGCCGGGCGCCGCAGGCGGCTGGCCGGGCTGGTCGCGCCCGCTGAGCAGGTGATCATCACCGCCGCTGTGCCCGACGACGTGCCCGTCGAGCTCAGTGGCGCCGCGTACGACGTGGCGGGCGGCGCGGTGACCCGAGTCCGCTGAGGGCTGTCGCGAAGGAGCCGCGCGCGGGAGCATGCTTGGCGAGGTCGCGGGCGATCCGCCCGCGTGACTCGTGCCGGCTCCTACCGGCTCGTGCCGACTCCAGCCGATGGTCGAGCCGAAGCCGTGCCGACCCGCGAGGTCATGCCTGTGGATCCGGCTGTGGAGGAGGTGTGTAAAGAAGTGGACATGGACGACGATCGGCGGGGTCGGCGAGCCCAGGTGGATCGGCCGGACCAAAAGGATCAACAGCCTGTGGATAACGAGCAGGCGCTGAAGGCCGGGATCGAGTTGGCCCGCGAGGCGCTCGCCCAGGCGAAGGCCGACGCGCTCAAACGCGGGGCGCTTCCCGGAAACCAGCAGCGACGCTCGCGGGCGCGCGCGGCCGGCGGCCGCGCGCGCCGCCAGTCGGAGCGGGGCGGCGACCCGCGACCGTTCGGCGCCGCGATCCGCGATCTGCTCGCCGAGCGCGGCTGGGAGCGGCAGGCGGCGGTCGGCGGAGTCTTCGGGAACTGGGCGCGGATCGTCGGCAGGGAGGTGGCCGAGCACACCACGCCCACCGCCTTCGAGGACGGAGTGGTGACCATCGTCGCCGACTCCGCCACCTGGGCCCAGCAGGTGCGATTGCTCGCTCCCACACTGGTCAAACGGCTGAACGAGGAGCTCGGTGACGGCACCGTACGGCGGGTCAACGTGCGCGGCCCGGCGTCGGCCACCGGCCGGCGCGGCGGCTGGCGAGTGCGTTGAGCGGATGCGCTCGTCGCCGTCGCCGCCGGCGGCGGCCGCCGCCTGATGCAAAGTCCGGTGAAACCGGGGAGAACAGGCGTTCGTATGGCTACCCGCGCGTCTCGCGATGAGGGCCGCATACGACTTGTAAGCCCCCCTGATGTGTGGGGGGACCCGCGCCGGTGCCCATTCGGGCGGCACGCGCGTCCACAGGGCGCGAGAATGCCCACATAGCGCCTCTGGCCCGGTAGAATGAATTCGGGTTCAGGACACTGTGCCGCAGCGGGCCGCTCGAAGATCGGGCGCCCTTAAGTGTGTTACGGGGCCGCGCGGCGGCTGGTGTCCCCGGCAGAAGGATCTCCTTTGGCGTACGACGCTCGCTCGATCACTGTCCTCGAAGGTTTGGAAGCGGTGCGCAAGCGCCCCGGTATGTACATCGGTTCCACCGGGGAGCGTGGCCTGCACCACCTCGTCTATGAGGTCGTCGACAACTCCGTCGATGAGGCGCTGGCCGGCTACGCCGACCACATCGAGGTCACCCTGCTCGCCGACGGCGGCGTCCGGGTGGTCGACAACGGCCGCGGCATCCCCGTCGATCTGCATCCGGTGGAACAGCGTCCGGCGGTCGAGGTCGTCCTCACCACGCTGCACGCGGGCGGCAAGTTCGACGGCAAGTCCTACGCCGTCTCCGGCGGTCTGCACGGGGTCGGCGTCTCCGTGGTCAACGCGTTGTCCCGGCGGCTCGAGGTCGAGGTCCGCCGAGACGGGCACGTGTGGCGCCAGTCGTACGACACGAGCGAACCGGTGGCGCCCTTGGCCAAGGGCGAGGCGACCGACGAGACCGGCACCACCACCACGTTCTGGCCGGACGGGGTGATCTTCGAGACGCTCGAGTGGAACTACGAGACGCTCAGCCGGCGCATGCAAGAGATGGCCTTCCTCAACCGAGGGCTTTCGATCACGCTGCGCGACGAACGGCCCGACCACGTCAACGGCGAGCCGAACGTTGTCACGTACCACTACGAGGGCGGCATCGAAGACTTCGTCCGCTACCTCAACGCCAAGAAGGAGCCGGTGCACAACTCGGTGATCGCCTTCGGCGACGAGGTCGAGGGCATGTCGATCGAGATCGCGATGCAGTGGAACGCGTCGTACTCCGAGTCGGTCCACACCTTCGCCAACACGATCAGCACCGCCGAGGGCGGGACCCACGAAGAGGGCTTCCGGGCCGCGCTGACGAGCATCGTCAATCGCTACGCCAAGGAGCAAAAGCTCCTTAAGGAAGGCAAGGACGAAAACCTCTCCGGCGAGGACGTCCGCGAGGGCCTCACGGCGATCATCTCGATCAAGCTGGCCGACCCGCAGTTCGAGGGCCAGACCAAGACCA
>CALAED010000532.1 GCA_937891035.1 uncultured Thermomonosporaceae bacterium
TGCAGTAGCGGGTGGCGCGCTCCCGGTCGGTCATGGTGGTGGACCAGCCCAGATGCCAACTGCTGCTGGCGAGCTCCGGGATGAACACCGCCCCCGCCTGACCCAGCCGGTAGCCGAACTCGATGTCTTCGCCCAGGATCATCTCGCTGTCGACGCCGCCCGCGCGGTGATAGAAGTCGCGGTGGTACGAGGCCGTGGCTCCGGTGAAGATCCGGCAGGCTTGCGCCCCGGCGATGCGCAGCCGGTCGGTCTTTTCGATGAACGGCTCGAAGTGGTGGCCCTTGCTCTCGTCGATGTCGAAAAGCTTCTCGGCGTCGCCGCGGGCCACGGCGTCATGGACGTCCTGAGGAGTCAGCACGCCGGGCCGATAGTCGATGAAACGCTTGTGTCCGACGACGACGAAATGGTCGGCGAAATGGTGCCAGCGCGCCTGCGCCTCGATGTGATCACAAAATGTCACCATGTCGGCGTCCAGCCGGACGATGACGTCGCCGTCGGCGACCAGGGCGCCGGATCGATAGGCGTGCGCGCAGCCCCAGCCGCCGGGCAGGCTCGGCACGATGCGGGTACGTTCCGGTCGGATCTCCGGCAGCCGCAGCGGCGGGTCGCTGCCGTCATCGGCGATCACCACCTCGAGCAGCTCCGCCGGATAGGACTGTGCGGCGAGCGCGGCCAGCGTCAAGTTCAGCTTGTCCTGCGCCCGGTAGGCGGGAATCACGACGCTCACCGACAGTGTCGGCGTCCAGAAGCCAAGCATCGGCGGCGACAATGCACCGTAGTCGTTGTCACGTATGCGCGGCTGCGCGCCGGCGTCGATAAGCATGGCGAGCATCATGGCAGCGTCGGCCGCGCCGCCGGTTTTCGGCGCCGGAAGCTTTGCCGCGACAAGGGGGCTCTTTACCGAGGGCGAAGCCAAATGGGGGCCATTCCCAGGGGGTCGCAACGGGATCTCAAGCGGGCGGAGATCCCGTTTCGGGTGGCGGGCCGCCGATCGCCATGCGACGACCAAGAGCCGGTCAGGCGGGGGCGGCCGGCCGGCGCCGGCCCGCTAGGCTACCGGCGCGCGAACGCGATCAGCACATATATCGGCACGGGGGGTAACCGAATTGTGGAGTTCGGCGGATCGTCGCGGCCATCAGGTGTTTTGAGGTGGCTCGATGAACGCGGAGAAGCTGCGCGCCGGATTGGTCGGTCTTGGCGCGATGGGCCGGCACCATGCCCGGATCTTGTCCGAGATGGACGGCGTGGATCTGGTCGGGGTGGTGGAGCCCGCGGCCGTGTCGGGCGCCGCGGCGCGTGGGGCGCGGGTGGTGAGGTCGGTGCCGGAGTTGGTGGCGTTGGGGGTTGATTACGCGGTGGTGGCGTGCCCCACGGCGTCGCATGAAGAGGTCGGGGTTGAGCTGGCCGCCGCGGGGGTGTGTGCGTTGATCGAAAAGCCGTTGGCCGATTCGGCGCCGGCGGCGGGGCGGTTGGCTGCGGCGTTCGAGGATGCGGGGTTGGTGGCCGGGGTGGGTCATATCGAGCGGTATCACCCGGCGTTGCAGAGTTTGCGGGCGAGGTTGGAGGGGGGTGCGCTGGGCGAGGTGTTTCAGGTGGTGACGCGGCGGCAGGGTCCGTTTCCCCATCGCATCAGCGATGTCGGGGTGGTGAAGGATTTGGCGACGCACGATATCGATCTGACGGCGTGGGTGACGGGGCAGGAGTACGTGTCGGTGTCGGCTCGAACGGTGTCGAAGAGTGGGCGGCCGCACGAGGACATGGTGGCGGTGGTGGGCCAACTGGCGGACGGGGCGATGGTCAATCACCTGGTGAACTGGCTGAGTCCGCTTAAGGAGCGCTCGACTGTGGTAACGGGTGAGCTGGGATGTTTTGTGGCCGATACGCTCACCGCGGATCTGACCTTTTATGCCAATGGCGCTTGGGATACCGAGTGGGAGGCGTTGCGGGCGTTCCGTGGCGTGTCGGAGGGGGACATGATCCGTTATGCGATTCCCAAACGCGAGCCGTTGTTGGTCGAGCACGAACGTTTCCGTGACGCGGTGGCCGGGCTGAGCACGGACATCGTCCCGCTCAGCCATGGGCTGCGTACCACCGAGATATCAGAGGCCGTGCTCGAGTCCGCCGAACGGGGCGTCACGGTCGCTGTCCCGGCCCCCGCCGCCATCGACCGGGTCCACGAGGTCATGCATGTCGGCTGAGCGCGCCGATGATCGGCCCGACGCCCCGGCCGGTCGCCGGCCCGGCCGTCGCGGCCGGATCGTCATGCTCGTGGACAACGGGGTCGAGGGCGACTCCCGGGTGCAGAAGACGGCCCGCTCCGCCGCCGCGGCCGGCTGGGACGTCGTGTTGCTGGGCCGGGCGCCGGGCAGGAGGCGGGTGACCCGGCGGCTCGGCGGGGCCGAGGTCTGGCTCATTCCCGTACCGGCGCCGCTCGGCCGCCGCTACGAGTGCCGGCGCGCCCCGCTGCGCAACCCGCTGGCCTACCCGCCGGGGCCGCTCGCCGCGTACCGCAAGCGGCGGGTCAAGGCATGGCGGACCGATCTGTACCACCGGCATCTGGCCCTCGGCCTGGCGGCCGGTCGCGGCGCCGGCGTCTGTCGCGCCCGCCGCGCCCTCGCGCTGATCCGCCAGGCCGCGCTGTTCGTCCCGCGCGCCTACGTCAGGGCACTCGGCGTGTGGGTGGCGCTGCGAGCTCGGCAGACCGACGCGCTGAGCCGCGGACGGGCCGCGATGGACGCACCGCTCGACCGGTTCACCACCTGGTTTTGGCGGCTGGCCATGGGCGAGCGATGCTGGCGCCGACTCGATCCGCGGCTGTGGGACCTGGAGCCGGCGTACGGCAGGGTTATCGACGAGTTGGCGCCCGACCTGATCCACGCCCACGACTGGCGCGTACTCGGCGTCGGCGCGCGGGCCGCGCTCCGGGCCCGAGCGCGAGGCCGCAGCGTCAAGCTGGTCTGGGACGCCCACGAATTCCTGCCGGGCATCAGGCCCTACAGCGATCACCCTCGTTGGCACCCTGCCCAGTGCGCACATGAGCGGGAGTACGCGCCGTGCGCCGATGCCGTGGTGACCGTGTCGGAGCGGCTGGCCGACCTTCTCGTCGCTGAATACGGGCTGCCCGAGCGGCCGGCGGTCGTGCTCAACGCGCCGGAACCGGCCGGCGACGCCGCCGCCGATGGGAACGGTCCCGCCGCCGGCCTGCGCGAACGGTGCGGCATCGGCCGGCGCGTCCCGCTCGTGGTCTACAGCGGGGCCGCCGCCCCCGCGCGCGGGCTCGACATCATGATCGAGGCCCTGCCGCGGCTCGACGAGGTGCACGTCGCGCTCGTCGTGCCACGTCCCACCGCGCCGTACGTGCTCGAACTGACCCGCCGGGCCGCGGAGCTCGGGGCAGGCGATCGCGTGCACATCCTGCCGTACGTGCCGTATGACCAGGTCGTCCCGTTCCTGTCCGCAGCCGATGTCGGGGTCATTCCGATCCACCACTGGCCCAACCACGAGATCGCGTTGATCACCAAGTTCTTCGAGTACTCCCATG
>CALAED010000533.1 GCA_937891035.1 uncultured Thermomonosporaceae bacterium
CTGTGGAGGCGCGTGTGCGGCCGATGGTCGAGGAGGTAACGATCCGGGGCCTCGGCGTCATCGACGAGGCGGTCCTCGAGCTGTCTCCGGGTTTCAACGTACTCACCGGCGAGACCGGGGCAGGCAAGACCATGGTGGTGACCAGCCTGGGCCTGCTTTTCGGCGGGCGGGCCGACCCCCAGCGAGTACGTCCTGGCGCCGACCGCGCGAGCGTCGAGGGGCGCATCATCGTCGCCCCGGACAGCAAGGTGACGGCCAGAGTCGAAGAGGCCGGCGGCGAGCTTGACGACGGCACGCTCATCGTGACCAGAACCGTCTCCGCCGAGGGCCGGTCCCGAGCGCATCTGGGCGGCCGGTCGGTGCCGGTCAGCATGCTCATCACCATCGCCGACGACCTGGTGGCCGTGCACGGTCAATCCGACCAGCAGCGGCTGTTGCACCCCGGCCGCCAGCGCGCCGCGCTCGACCGCTACGCGGGCGCCGCCATCGACAAGCCGATGCGCGCCTACACGGCCGCCTACCAGCGGCACCGCCAGGTCACCGCGCTGCTCGACGAGCTCACCACGCGGTCACGGGAACGCGCGCAGGAGGCCGATCTGCTGCGGTTCGGCCTCGAAGAGATCGAGAAGGTCGACCCGAAGACCGGCGAGGACGCCGACCTGGCCGCCGAGGAGGAAAAGCTCGGTCACGCCGACGCCCTGCGCACCGCGGCGACCACGGCCCACGAGGCACTGCTCGGCGACCCCGGCGCCGCGGTCGCCGCCGCCGACGCGGTCGGGCTGCTCGGCGCGGCCCGCAACGCGCTCGAGGCGGTACGCGACCACGACCAGACGCTGGGCGGGCTGGCCGACCGGGTCGCCGAGGCCAACTACCTGGTCTCCGACGTGGGCACCGAGCTGGCCGCCTACGCCGAGTCCGTCGAGGCCGATCCGGCCCGGCTCGCCGTCGTCCAGGAACGCCGGGCGGCGCTTACCTCGCTGACCAGGAAGTACGGCGAGACGATCGCCGACGTGCTGGCGTGGGCGGAGCGTTCCGCGCAGCGGCTGTCCGAGCTGGACGGCGACGACGAGCGCATCGAGGAGCTGCGCGCCGAGCACGCCGAGCTGGCCGAGCGGCTCGCCGAGCTGGCCGCCGAGCTCACCGCGGTACGGCAGGAAGCGGCCGAGCGGTTCTCCGCCGCCGTCACCGAGGAGCTCACCGCGCTCGCCATGCCGCACGCCCGCATCGTGGCCGCGGTCACCCAGATCGGTGAGTTCGGGCCGTACGGACTCGACGAGGTGGAGCTGCGCCTGGCCGCGCACCCTGGCGCGCCACCGCTGCCCTTGCACAAAGGGGCCTCCGGCGGCGAACTGTCCCGGGTGATGCTGGCGATCGAGGTGGTCTTCGCCGGTGCCGACCCGGTCCCGACGTTCGTGTTCGACGAGGTGGACGCCGGAGTGGGAGGCAAGGCGGCGGTGGAGATCGGCCGCCGGCTGGCCCGCCTCGCGCGCAGCGCCCAGGTGATCGTCGTCACTCACCTGCCCCAGGTGGCGGCCTTCGCCGATCAGCACTTGGTGGTGGAAAAGTCCGATGACGGCACGGTCACCCGCAGCGGGGTCACCGCGCTCGACCAGGACGGCCGGGTACGGGAGCTGTCCCGCATGCTCGCGGGCCTGGAGGACTCCGAGCTGGGCCGGGCCCACGCCGAAGAGCTGCTCGCCCTCGCCGCCGCCGGCTAGGTGCGCGGGGCGACCCGGCTCCCATGGTGACCCAAGTCTCACAAGTGGCAAGATCGCCCAGTTGGCCAGGTAGTGGGGGCGCTCCGGGCGCCCTGGAGGCCGACGATGAACATGTCAACTTCCGCTGGTGGGAACGGTGCCGACGACGGCTCTGGCAGGATGGCAGGCAATGGAAGACCCGACACCGGCTCCTGACCACCGCCCGCGGCCGCCGAACGCGCGGCGGCCGGTACGGCTGCGCCGCGCGCCGCTGCGCCGCGCGCCAGTGCGCGGCGGCCGGCCGGCCGGCTCGCGCTTTCCCGGCGTCCGCGGATCCGGCCTGCCGTTGCCCGGCCTGGGGCTGCGGCGCGGCGGCGTCTTCGGCATCGGACGGGACAAAAGGGATGAAGAAGCCCCGGGCGTCAGCGGCAAGGTGCGCCTCGACCGCCGCACCAAGCGGCTCACCAAGCGGTTGCGGCCCGGCGAGATTGCGATCATCGACCATGTCGATCTCGACCGGGTCAGCGCCGAGGCGCTTGTAGCCTGCCAGGCGGGCGCGGTCGTCAACGTGGCGCCGAGCATCTCCGGACGCTATCCCAACCTCGGCCCGCACATCCTGATCGACGCCGGCATCCCGCTGATCGACGACGTCGGGCCGGAGATCTTCGCCAAGATCACCGAGGGCGACGTCGTCCGGATCGAAGACGGCGTCATCCATCGCGGCGACGAGGTCATCACCAAGGGCATCGTTCAAACGGCGGAGACGATCGAGGCGGCGACGACCGAGGCCAAGGCAGGGTTGTCGCTGCAGCTCGAGGCGTTCGTCGCCAACACCATGGAATACCTCAAACGCGAGCGGGATCTGCTGCTCGAAGGCGTCGGCGTGCCCGACATCGAGACCAAGCTCGAAGGCAGGCACGCGCTCATCGTCGTGCGCGGCTACCACTATCGCGAAGATCTCGCGACGCTCCGCCCCTACCTGCGGGAGTACCGGCCGGTGCTGATCGGCGTGGACGGCGGAGCGGACGCGCTGCTGGAGGCCGGCTACCGGCCGGACATGATCGTCGGCGACATGGACTCGGTCTCCGACGAGGCGCTCACGTGCGGTGCCGAGCTGGTGGTGCACGCCTACCGCGATGGGCGGGCGCCCGGGCTCGGCCGCGTCCAGGAGCTGGGCAGGCAGGCCGTCATCTTTCCCGCGACGGCCACCAGTGAGGACATCGCGATGCTGCTCGCCGACGACAAGGGCGCCACGCTCATCGTCGCCGTGGGCTCGCACTACAACATGGTGGAGTTCCTCGACAAGGGCCGGGCCGGGATGGCCAGCACCTTTCTGACCCGGCAGCGTGTCGGCAGCAAGCTGGTGGACGCCAAAGGCGTCAGCCGGCTCTACCGCAGCCAGATCTCCACCTCATGGCTGCTTCTGCTGGTGGCCGCCACATTCATCACGATCATCGTCGCGGTGGCGTTCTCGCCCGTGGGCGATGTCTTCCTGCCGGTGGTCGCCGACAAGTGGCATAAATTCGTCTTCTGGTTGACCGGACTCTTCACGTGATCGATTTTCGTTATCACCTCGTCTCCATCGCCGCGATCTTCCTGTCGCTGGCGATCGGCATCGTGCTAGGCGCCACCGCGCTCCAGGATCCGACGGTGTCGGTGCTCAAGAGCGGCAGCGAGCGGCTCAACCGGGAAAACCAGGCCTACCGCCAGCAGGTGCAGCAATTGCAGCGAATGCAGGACGGAGAACACAATTTCGCCCGGCAGTTGAGCGCGCAGATCGTACAGGAGCGGCTGAGCAACGAGCGGGTCGTGTTCGTCGTGCTGCCCGGCGCCGGCCAGGCGAT
>CALAED010000534.1 GCA_937891035.1 uncultured Thermomonosporaceae bacterium
GGACCGCCTTCGGCGCGCAGGCGGGGCGGCCCGGCGAGGAGCCGACGGCGCCGACCGATCTGGTCACGCTGGTCGAGGCCGTACGGGAGGCGGCGGATCGGGCGCGCGTGCCGGCGCAGCCCTCGCCTTGGCTGGACCCGCTGCCCGACGAGTACGTCCTGGAGACGCCGACCGCGCCGGGTGGCTCGGCGGCGCTGCCGGCGCCGGTGGCGATCGGCGTCACCGATCTCCCCGCGGACCAAGCGCGGGCGCCGCTGGCCCTCGAGCTCGCCGCCGGCGGGCATGTCTACCTCGCCGGCGCGCCCCGCTCCGGCCGGTCCACCGCGCTGCGCACGCTGGCCGGCGCGATCGCGTCGCTGAACACGCCGTACGACGTGCATCTGTACGCCATCGACTGCGGCGCGGGGGCGCTGTTGCCGCTGGTGTCGCTGCCGCACTGCGGCGCCGTTGTCGGGCGCGAGCAGCTGGACCGGGTGGAGCGGCTGCTGGCCGCGCTGGCCGCCGAGGTGGCCAGGCGGCAGCAGTTGCTGGCAGAGGCCGGGTTCGCCTCGCTCGCCGAACAGCGCGCCGCGGTCGCGGTGACCGAACGGCTGCCCTGGATGGTGCTGCTGCTCGACCAGTGGGAGGGGTTCGTCGCCGCCTTCGAGCACTACGACTACGGCCGGCTCGTGGACGCGGTGTTGCGGCTGTTGCGCGAGGGCGGCGCGGTCGGGTTGCGCGCCGTGTTCGCCGGGGACCGCTCCGGGCTGCAGGGCCAGGTCTCGACGGTGTTCGACAAGCGCCTGGTCATGCGGATGGCGAGCCTGTCGGATTATGGGTTCGCCGGGTTCAACGAACGTCAGGTGCCTTCCTTCATGCCGCCCGGGCGCGTACTCGAGCAGGTGGCGCCGGGCGAGCCGCTGCGCGAGTCACAGATCGGCCTGCTCGATCCGGATCCGGCCGGGCCCGCCCAGGTGGCGGCGCTGCAGCGGATCGCGCGCGGGTGCGTGGCGCGTTATGGCAGGCTCACCCGGGCCCGCCGCCCGCTGCACGTGGACGAGCTGCCGGTACGCGTCACCTACGACGAGGCGCTCGCCCTCGACCCCGAGTTCACCGCGCCGTCCGTGCTGTGGGCGCTGGTCGGCGCGGGTGGCGACGAGCTGGCGCCGGTCGGCGCCGATCTGCTCGGCGACGGGCCCGGCTTCGTCGTGGCCGGGCCGCCGCGCTCGGGGCGCTCCACCGCCCTGTGCACCATGGTGAAGTCGCTGCTCGACCCCAAGATCGGCCTCGTCCCCGTCGTCCTCGTCACGCCGCGGCGGTCCCCGCTGGCGGCGCTGGCCGGACGGCCCGGCGTGCTCGCCGTCCTCGACGGCACGGCCGAGGCCGCCGACCTGGAGGCGGCCATCGGCACCGAACACCGGTACGTCGTCGTGGTCGACGACGCCGAACTGCTGGATGAGACCGAGCTGGACGACGCGCTGTCGGAGGTCCTGCGTACCGCGCGGGACGGCCAGCACGCCGTCGTCATCGGCGGCACCACCGAAGACCTCGGCCGCGGCTATCGGGGCCTTTTGTCCGATGCCCGCAGGTCGCGGTCCGGCCTGCTGCTTGGGGTGCGATCGCCGGACGACGGCGAGCTACTCGGCCTGCGGCTGCCGCGCGGCACCCAGCCGGGCGGGCCGACCGGTCGGGGGCTGTTCGTCGCCACCGGCGTGGCCACGCCGGTCCAGGTGGCGCTGCCCTAGGTCACCTGGTCGCGGCCTCGATGTTCTGGATGGAGGTTCGCACGTCCTTGCTGCCCTGCTCCAGCGCCAGGGCCATCTTGTCGAACGAGCCCTTCGCCTCTTGCCAGGTGCTGCGGAACCGGTCGGCGCCGGGGCCCCACCAGATGGCCGTGCTGTTGACCGTGTTGCCGTTGAGATCTTTGATCAGTGCGTCGAGATTCTTCGCGTGCTTGCTGAAGATCCGCGCGAGATTTTCCATCTCGCCGATACTGCCGCCGCGCTTGTCAGCCATTGCCGAATCCCTTCATCTCGACATCTCGACGCACGGGATCGCACATCGTCCTCAGCTTAGGGACCCCCGGCCTTCCACCATCGTCGCAACAGCCGATGACCGCTTCCGGTCAGGCGGTGACGCTCCGTGCTTTTCTGACAGTCCCTTCACTCATCTTCACTCGCCTGCACTGACCTGCACTCATCGACATCGCCGTCGCGCCGGTCACTCGGGTAACAAGGCCGGCCGAAACAGCGGCCGAAAGAGAGCACGCCAAGAATTGCGCCGCGATGGCATCACATCGGCACTATCAGGTCATAGACGGTCATAGACGACCGTGACAGGTCATCAACTGTCATGAACGGCGCATCGGCGGGAACTATGCAAGCCCGGCGATCGCTCGTCCGGGCGGTTGCCTAGACTTCTGGTTCTGGCGAGGGCAGACGGAGGAGACGCCGTGCGCAAAGTGTTGATCGCCAATCGTGGCGAGATCGCGGTCCGCATCGTCCGGGCCTGCCGGGACGCGGGCCTGACCAGCGTCGCCGTCTACGCCGCGCAAGACATCGACGCGCTGCACGTGACGATGGCCGACGAGGCGTACGCCCTGGACGGTCAGACCGCGGCCGAGAGCTACTTGGCCATCGACAAGCTCATCAAGGTCGCTCAGCAGGCGCAGGCGGACGCCGTCCACCCCGGCTACGGGTTCCTCGCCGAGAACGCCGGCTTCGCCGAAGCGGTCGAGGCCGCCGGCCTGACCTGGATCGGGCCGCCTCCGGCGGCGATCATCGCGCTCGGCGACAAGGTGCAGGCCAGGCACATCGCGCAGCGGGTCGGCGCGCCCCTGGTCCCCGGCACGGCGGAGCCGGTGTCCGGGGCCGACGAGGTCGTCGCGTTCGCCCGTGAGCACGGCTTGCCGATCGCGATCAAGGCGGCGTACGGCGGCGGCGGGCGCGGGCTCAAGGTGGCCAGGTCGATCGAGGAGATACCCGAGCTGTACGACTCGGCGGTGCGCGAGGCCGTCGGGGCGTTCGGCCGCGGCGAATGCTTCGTCGAGCGCTACCTGGACCGGCCACGGCACGTCGAGACCCAATGCCTCGCCGACCGGCACGGAAACGTCGTGGTCGTCTCCACCCGCGACTGCTCCTTGCAGCGGCGCCACCAAAAGCTCGTCGAGGAGGCGCCTGCCCCCTTCCTCAGCGACGAACAGGTCCGCGTGCTGTATGAGTCGTCCAAGGCGATCTTGGTCGAGGCGGGGTACGTCGGCGCCGGCACCTGCGAGTTCCTCGTCGGGCAGGACGGCACGATCTCCTTCCTCGAGGTCAACACCCGGTTGCAGGTCGAGCATCCGGTGACCGAGGAGGTCACCGGCATCGACCTGGTCACAGAGATGTTCCGCATCGCGGCCGGCGAACCGCTCGGGTACGCCGACCCGCCGCTGCGCGGGCACGCCATCGAGTTCCGCGTCAACGCCGAGGACGCCGGCCGCGGCTTCCTGCCGGCCCCCGGCACGCTCACTCGGTGGCGCCCGCCCGCCGGTCCGGGCGTACGGCTCGACACCGGCTATGAGCAGGGCCAGACCGTGCCGCAGGCGTTCGACTCGCTCATCGCCAAGCTCATCGTCACCGGGGCGACCCGGGCACAGGCGATCGAACGGGCCAGGCGGGCGATCGCCGAGTTCGAACTCGCCGGAATGCCGACCGTGCTGCCCTTCCACGCGGCCGTGCTGACCGATCCGGCCTTCACCGCCGAGCCGTTCAGCGTGCACACGCGATGGATCGAGACCGAGTTCGACAACACGATCCCGCCGCATGAGGCCCTGGTCAGCGCGACCGAAGCGGGAGGCGCTGATGACCTGAACGGCGTGCGGGAACGGGTCACGGTCGAGGTCGGCGGCAAGCGGATCGAGGTGGTGCTGCCGGCCTCGCTCGGCGCCGGCGCCGCCGCCGGCGCCCCGGCCGCGGGCAAGGGGCCCCCCAAGCGCGGCCGGGCGGGCAGGTCGCAGGCGCAGGCGGGCGGCGACGCCCTGGTCAGCCCGATGCAGGGCACCATAGTCAAGATCCTCGTAGCGGACGGCGGCACCGTCGCCGCCGGCGACCCCGTCGTCGTGCTCGAGGCCATGAAGATGGAACAACCGCTCACCGCGCACAAGGCCGGCACCATCTCCGGGCTGACGGCCGAAGTCGGCCAGACGGTCTCGAGCGGGGCGCCGATCTGCGAGATCAAGGACTGATGGGGTGTTATGCCCTGGCTCGTCTGCGGGCGGTATACCGGGTCTGCCAACGCCTCCGCACTTGTCACACGCGTCGGCTAAGGTAGGCGACCCATGAACCGCCGAACCCTCCCGACCCTTTTCGCCGCCTGCGCCGTCGTTGTGACGGCCGCCGGTGTTGGCGCGCCCTCTTCCTTCGCGGCCGGCATCGACCCCGAGGTCGTGGCCCAATCGATCGCGGAGGACGGCTATTACATCGACTCGGGCGCGCAGTACCTCCAGGCCGACGCCGCACAAGATCAACTCCGCTCGCAGCTGGAGCGCTCGAAGAGCCCGGTCTTCGTCGCCGTCCTTCCGGCGGGCACCAGCCTCAGCCCGGTCCAGGTCTACCGCCTGGCCAAGCGCGATGGCACCTACGCCGTGCTCACCGGCGGCAAGCTGCGGGCGGCGTCCACCACCCTGTCCGCCGCACGCGTCAACAGCGCCGTCTCCCAGGCGGTACGCACGCATGGGGGCGATCCCGGAGCGGCCGTCGTCGCCTTCGTCCGCCTGACCAACGGCACGACGAAGCCGGCCACGAGCATCCGGCGATCCGCGACCCCCACGCCCACCCGCACGACGCCGGCCGCCGAACCGTCGGCGGAGCCTTCGGCGAGCTCCGCGCCGGCCGCGGCCGCCGAGGAAAACGAAGGCGGCGGCAACGGGCCGCTGCTCGCACTCGTCGGCGTCCTGGGGCTCGTTCTCGCCGCCGGCGTTGGATACTGGGTATATCGCCGCGGACACGGACCGAGGAAGTCTCCGGTCTGAGCCCGGAACCAGGCGCCGTCCACGTTCGTCGTGGAGGGCAAGGAGGAAGACTGAGACCATGAACTCCGCGTCAACATCGACTTTCGCCACCAGCCTGCGCCGTGTCGGGATCCCGGCTGCGCTGGTGGTCGTGATCATGCTGCTTTCCGGGCTCTTCCAGCCCGCCCACGCCGACACCGTGTCCCAAATCGCGAACGGGCTGCGCAGTTCCAAGCTGTACGTGACCACCGACGCCGGCAACGTAATGTCGCCCGCGGCGCAAAATCAGGTCAGGTCGGCACTGAACAACGCCAACGACGTCGACATCCGCGTCGTCGTCACCAAGTCCGGCGTCACCGCGCAACAGATGGGCCGGATGCTGAGTTCGGTCGAGCAGCGGGTGGGCTCCGGCGACACCTACCTCGGTGTCACCACCGAGGGCGACATCGCGGGCATCTCCAAGAAGCTGTCCAGCAAGGAGATGAACCAGCTCATCTCCCAGACCAGCGGTGATCTGCCGTCCAGGCTGACGCAGTTCGCCGACCTCGCCGACAACAAGGCGGCGGACAAGGCCAAGTCGAGCGCGATCACCGGCTTTGTGATCTTGGGCGTGCTCGTCCTTCTCGCGTTCGGAGTGGTGGCCCTGGTCCTCACGGCCCGCCGGCGCCGCCGGGAGCGCGAGGCACGGCAGATGGCCGAGCTCAAGCAGAGCGTGGACGAGGACGTCACACTGCTGGGCGAGGACATCAGCGGCCTCGACCTCGACGTCACCGACCCGCGGCTCGACCCGGACACCCGCGACGACTACGCCCGCGCCCTGGACTCCTACGACTCGGCCAAGGCCGCCGTGGCGGCCGCGCAACGTCCGAGCGACATGGAGAACGTGACCAAGGCGCTGGAGGACGGTCGCTACTACATGACGGCGGTCCGCGCCAGGCTGGCCGGCGACGCGGTGCCGGAGCGGCGCGCGCCATGCTTCTTCAATCCGCAGCACGGCCCGTCGGTGCAGGACGTGGACTGGGCTCCGCCTGGCGCCATGCCGCGGCAGGTCCCGGCGTGCGCGGCCGACGCGGAGCGAGTGCGGCGCGGCGAGGACCCCGACTCCAGGCTGGTCGGCGTCGGCGGCAACCGCAGGCCGTACTGGGAGGCCGGGCCCGCCTACGGGCCCTACGCCGGCGGCTACTACTCCGGCTTCGGCGGCGCCGACCTGCTCAGCGGCGTCCTCATCGGCACCGCGCTCGGCTCGATGTTCAGCGGCGGCTTCGGCGGCGGCTGGGGCGGCGGCGGCTTCGGCGACCCCAGTGGCGGCTTCGGCGGCGACGGCGGCGACGTCGGCGGCGGCTGGGACTTCGGGAGCGGTGACTTCGGCGGCGGGGGTGACTTCGGCGGAGGCGATTTCTGACCAGGCTGCCGGGTGATCCCGGGCTCTGGCGCCGCCTG
>CALAED010000535.1 GCA_937891035.1 uncultured Thermomonosporaceae bacterium
GGCCGCGCCGCAGCCCGACCCCGCCGGCCAGCCGGTCGAGCAGGCCGCGCAGCCGCCAGGCGACCGGCAGGGAGTACCAGCCGGCGTCCCCGCCGATCCCCTCGACGACCCGCCAGACGGCGGCGGGCGGCGCCGATGTGTGGTGCCGGCGCTCGTCGGTGAACAGGCTGCCGCCCGCCCAGTCGGGGTCGGTGGGCAGCGGGTCGCTTGGCTCGCTCGCGGTCGCGACCTCGCTCCACCGGTCGGCGACCTCGGCCTCGCGGACCCGCCGCAGCGCCAGCCGGATCGCCTCGTCGAAGCCGAGCGGGCCGGCGGGCGGATCCGGGATGTGGGCGGCGATGTCGTGTTCGCGGCAGACGACCTCGCTGGTCAACGACTCCACCAGCGGGCGGGCCAGCGGGCCGGGCACCGGGGTGACGAGGCCGACCCACAGACTGGACAGCCACGGCGACAGCACCGGCACCGGCACGATCAGCCGGGACGGCAGGCCGGCGACGGCGGCGTACCGCGTCATCATCTCCCGATAGGTGAGCACGTCCGGTCCGCCGATGTCGAAGGCACGGCTCACTTCGCCCGCCAACGTCGCGGCCCCGACCAGGTAGTGCAGCACGTCGCGGATCGCGATCGGCTGGATCCGCGAGTGCACCCAGCGCGGCGTCACCATCACCGGCAGCCGTTCGGTCAGGTAGCGCAGCATCTCGAACGACGCGGACCCCGCGCCGAGGATGATGCCGGCGCGCAGCGCGGCCGTCGGCACGCCGGAGGCGAGCAGCACCTCCTCGACCTCGCCGCGAGAGCGTAGGTGCGCGGACAGCGGCCCGCCGGAATACAGACCGCCGAGGAAGACGATGCGCTCGACCCCCGCGTCCTTCGCCGCCGCGGCGAAGGTGCGGGCCGCACGGCGGTCGGTCTCGGCGAAGTCCCGGCCCGTGCCGATCGCGTGGATGAGGTAGTACGCGACCTGTGTCCCCGCCAGCGCGCGGCGGACGGCGCCCGGGTCGAGCGCGTCGGCCTCGGCGAAGTCCGCCCACGGCCGGTCCCGGAGCCGGGCCGGTCGGCGCGTCATGCAGCGCACGTCGTGCCCGGCCGCCAGCAATTCGGGTACGAGCCGGGCGCCGATGTATCCCGTCACTCCCGTGACCAGGCAGCGCATGCCCTGTCGATACCCCTCACCTGCCCATATGACGCTCGCCGGTGACCTCCGGCAGGGCCGTCAGTCGAGCCAGGGGGTGGTGGCGCGGAACCGCTGCGCGGCCAGGGCGACGATGTGCTCGGCGGTGGCGATGCCGTAGCCTTCGGAAGGGTTGTGCGCGGTGAAGACGGCGATGAGGAAGTCGTGGCCGTGCCCGGTGACCCGGCCGATGCTGTTGACGGCCCAGCGGTCGCCGTCGGCCTCGTGGGTCATCCAGCCGTTCTTGACGGCGACCTCGTCGCCCGCGCGGGCGGCCGCGCGCACGCCCCACGACTGCTCCTTGATCACGTGACTCATGAGGTCCAGCACGTACGCGCGGTTCTTGGCGCGGAGCGGACCGCCGCCGCGGACCAGAGCCTGCAGCAGCCGGACCTGGTCGTCGGCCGTGGTACGCGTAAGGCTCCAGCACAGCAGGTCGATGCACCTGCCGTCGACGCCGCGGGTGTTCCTTAGCTTGAGCCGGCGGTTGGCCGAGTCCAACCCGGCCGCTCCCCCCAGACTGGTGTAGAGCCGGTCGGCCGCCTGGTTGTCACTGCGCCGGATCATGGCCTCGGCGTCGGCCCGCTGGGCGGCGGTCAGGCCGCGGCCGGCGCGCTGGTTTCGCAGCAGCAGCGCGGCGAGGATGTCGACCTTGACGACGCTGGCCGTTACGTATTGCCTGGTAGACCGGTAGCGGTAGGTGAAGCCGGTCGTCCGATCCACCATCACGAGCGACGCCGCGCTGACCCGTTGCGCCAGATAGCGATCGATGGCGCGGGTGAGTCCCTTTCGATCGAGCTTCTTCGGCTTGGGCGGCGGTATGGGCCGCGTCGGGACGGGGGTCGCCGCCGCCGTGATCACTGTGGCCGGAGGCCCGGCCGGCGATTGGCGCGCCACCGGTCCGAGACCCCCGACGCAGCCGCTCCCCAGCAGCACGGCCATCAGCGCGGTCGTCAGCGCGGTCGGCAGCGCGGTCATCGTCGCGCCGAAGGGGAGCCACGCTCGCGGACTCCTCAGGCTCCTCATGACAGGCCGTTCCAGCGGGCGCGGCTCATGTCCACTCGTACGGCCGCGCGGCCGCCGTTGCCCCGCCGCAGCGGCGTGCCCTCCTCGCGGTAGTGATCGAGCGCCCGCCGCTCGTGGCCCGGCGCGGGCGTGCCGTCCGCACGGATCACCCGCCACCACGGCACGCCGCCGCCCCAGGTGGCAAGCACCCTGCCGACCTGCCGCGGACCGGCGCGGCCGAGGAACTCCGCGATGTCGCCGTACGACATCACCCGGCCGGGCGGGATGCGTTCCACCAGGTCCAGAACGTCCTCGGCGAAATCGTCGGGATCGGTCGGCATGTCTTGATTTTGCTCGATCCGGCGGTGGTATGGCGCGCCGGTTGCCACATTGATCACATTGTTGATCTGGCCTTCTCGCGGCCTCGCGGACCCCTGCTACCAGCGAGCCGGGGACGGCGGTTCGGCCATCCAATACGAGCCGGTCTCAGCGGACCGCCGGCGGCGGCGGACCGCGGCGAGCGCGCAAGTCACGGCGACGGCCATACCGATGACGGCAGTCACGGCGTACGCGGCGATCCATCGCACGTCCCGCTGCGTCACCTTGATGGGGCCGGCGTCGTCCAGCGCGTAGTGCGGATCGAGACCGACGCCGGAGGTCTTGCGGTCGACCAGCCGGCCCGCCGCGTCCAGCGCCGCGGCCGCGTCGACCTCACCGAACCCGACCCCCAGGTCGTACCCGCCGGGCGGGCGGTGCTCGGTGCTTTCCGCGATCGCCTGGCTCACCAAGATCGGGGACAGCTTCGGGTACTTCGCGCGGATCAGCGCGGCGACGCCGGAGACGAACGCGGTTGCCGGGCTGGTGCCGTCGCCGAAGTAGTAGGAGTCGCCGGGGCCGGCCGCGACGACGCGGACCCCGGGCGCGGACACCAGAACGGTGGAGTTGCGGTTGGAGAACGCGGCGTGCCGGTGATCGGCGGTGACGGCGGCCACCGAGATGACGCCGGGGAAGGACGCCGGGTAGGAGAACGGCGCGTA
>CALAED010000536.1 GCA_937891035.1 uncultured Thermomonosporaceae bacterium
GCACAACGGCACGGCGACGAGCGCGGAGGCGCGGCGGAGATTTCCCATGGTCCCAAGAAGAGTAGAAGACCCGATTTGGTCGAGAGCCGAGTCGTGAGCGGTGTCATCCTTTTATAGGTCGTCTCATAGGTCGTCCGAAATGCGGCGCCGTCTTGTTCGAGGGTGACCGGTGTCACCCTCTAAATACCCAGGTACTTCGCCGTACGATCGACCACAGGAACACAAGGGCGGAAGCGCCGAGTCGCCGAGCGGCGCGAGGCGATGAGCACGGGCGCGGCGCTTGCTGGGCTGAGGAGCTCATGGAGCGAGGGACGAGCGGAATGAGCACGTCGGAGTCGGGTTTGCCGATCGAGCCGGTATACGGGCCGTCCGCGATGGAGGGTTTCGACCCTGATGCGCATCTCGGCGCCCCTGGAGCCTATCCGTTCACACGCGGTGTTTATCCCACGATGTACACCTCGCGGCCGTGGACCATGCGCCAGTACGCGGGGTTCGCCTCGGCCACCGAGTCCAACCGGCGCTACCACCAGCTGATCGAGGCCGGCACGACTGGCCTGTCGGTGGCCTTCGACCTGCCCACCCAGATGGGGCACGACTCCGACGCGGAGATCGCGCACGGCGAGGTCGGCAAGGTCGGGGTGGCGATCGACTCGGTCGAGGACATGCGGCTGCTGTTCGACGGCATCCCGCTCGACAAGGTGTCCACGTCGATGACGATCAACGCGCCGGCGGCGGTGCTGCTGTTGCTCTACCAACTGGTCGCCGACGAGCAGGGCGTGCCGGGCCCGGCGCTGACCGGGACGATCCAAAACGACATCCTCAAGGAGTACATCGCCCGCGGCACGTACATCTTCCCGCCCAAGCCGTCGCTGCGGCTGGTCTCCGACACCTTCGCCTACTGCCAGGCCGAGATCCCCCGGTGGAACACGATCTCCATCTCGGGCTATCACATGGCCGAGGCGGGGGCGACCCCGGTCCAGGAGATCGCCTTCACCCTCGCCAACGCCAAGGAGTACGTCCGCGCGGCTGTGGCCTCCGGGCTCGACGTCGATCGGTTCGGGCCGCGGCTTTCGTTCTTCTTCGTGGCCCGGACGACGCTGCTCGAGGAGGTCGCGAAGTTCCGGGCCGCCCGCCGGATCTGGGCCAGGATCATGCGCGAGGAGTTCGGCGCGACCAACCCGAAGGCGCAGATGCTGCGCTTCCACACCCAGACCGCCGGGGTGCAGCTCACCGCCCAACAGCCTGAGGTCAACATGGTGCGGGTCGCGGTGCAGGCGCTCGCCGCGGTGCTCGGCGGCACTCAGTCGCTGCACACGAACTCCTACGACGAGGCGATCGCGCTGCCCACGGAGAAGGCCGCCCGGCTGGCGGTGCGCACCCAGCAGGTGCTCGCGCACGAGACCGACCTCACCACGACGGTTGATCCGTTCGCCGGCTCGTACGCGATCGAGTCCATGACCTCTGACGTCGAGGCGGCCGCGGTCGAGCAGATGGCGCGGATCGAGGAGCTTGGCGGGGCGGTGGCGGCGATCGAACGGGGCTACCAAAAGGCCGAGATCGAGCGCGCCGCGTACGAGGTCGCCAAAGAGATCGACGCGGGCGACCGGGTCGTGGTCGGCGTCAACAAGTTCCGGATTGACGGCGATGAGATCTACGACCCGCTGCGCGTGGATCCCGCGATCGAGGCGGCACAGGCGGCGCGGCTCGCCGAACTGCGCAGGCGGCGCGATGGCAACGAGGTTAGCCGCCGCCTCGACGATCTGCGCAGGGCGGCCGAAAAGACCGGTGCGCAGGCCGCGGCCGGCGCGCTCGGCGCCGGCGACGGAAACGTGCTGTATCCATTGAGGGAGGCGCTTCGCCGCCGCGCCACCGTCGGCGAAGTCTGCAATGCCCTCCGCGATGTTTGGGGGGCCTACGTTCCGGCTGATGCCTACTGATTCGTGCCGGGCCGCGTGACTAGTTAGTTTGGGCGCCGCTACAACGGCCACGCCTAGTCATGCTTTGCGAGAGATAAGGGAGTTGACTGCCTCGGACGGGTCAAGTCGGACCCGGACAGCAGGACTTCTGAAAGGTGGCGCACCCGTGGCGGCATGATGGTTATGGACATCATCTGTTCGAGGTTTGTCCGGGCATTAGGTGCACTGGTGAGATTTCGCGCCACGTGCCACGCATCGACCTGCAAGAGACTGGAGCGGAGGTTGGGCAGTGGCCATCGAGTTCAACTCGTCAAGTGGTGCGACACTCGGCATCGAATGGGAACTCCAGCTGATCGACGCCCAGTCCAGCCAGTTGCGCCAGGATGCCCGAGAGGTGCTCGCCGCGTTGCCCACCCTCAGTGAGGTCAGGGAGTCGCCCAAGATCCGACACGAGATCATGGAATCCACGGTGGAGATCGTCACCGGGATCTGCCACACCGTCGGGGAGGCCAAGGCCGACCTCGCCGCGACGATCAGCCAGCTCAGGTCGGTGGTCGAACCGCGCGGCATCGCGCTGGCCTGTACGGGCACGCACCCGATCAGCGACTGGCGGGACGCGGTGATGGCCCCGATCGAGCGGTACGCCGAGCTCGTCGAGCAGATGCAGTGGCTGGCCCGGCGCATCCAGACGTTCGGCGTCCATGTGCACGTGGGCGTCCGGCATCCCGACAAGGCGATCCCCATCGTCAACGCGCTGTCCAACTACCTGCCGCATTTCCTCGCCATGACCGCGTCCAGCCCGTACTGGAGCGGCCTGGACACCGGGCTCGCGTCCAGCCGGGCGATCGTCTGGGGTGCGCTGCCGACCGCCGGTCCGCCCCATTTGCTGGAGAATTGGGCCGAGTTCGAGGAGTACATGGCGACGCTGATCCGGGCCGGGACGATCCGCAGCATCAAAGAGGTCTGGTGGGACATTCGCCCGCATCCGGATTTCGGCACGATCGAAATACGTATGATGGACGGCATCCCCACGCGACGTGAGGTCGGGATGGTCGCCGCCCTATGTCAGAGCCTGGTGACCCTCTTCGACCAGCAACTCGACCGCGGCTACCGGCTCCCGCGCCCGGATGCCTGGGTCGTACGGGACAATAAGTGGCGGGCTACCAGATATGGGCTCGACGCCGTGGTCATCACCGATGACACTGGGAGCACGGCACCGCTGCGGGACGAGCTGTATGAGCTGATCAGGGAGCTGGAGCCGGTCGCCGACCGCATCGGCTGCGCGGAGGAGCTCAAGGTCGTCAGTGACGTACTCGATCAGGGGGCGTCCTACGAACGGCAGCGGGCCATCCGCGCCGAGGGCGGCACGTTGGAGGATGTGGTCACCGCATCCATCACCGAATTCCGCGAGGACAGGTTCGTCAGCCCGCTGGAGGCGGTTCATGCCGGGGCATGAGCCTGAGGGGGTCCACATGGCTTGGCAGCCGGGGGTGCTGCAGATGCAGCTGGAGACTTTCCTGGCGAAATACGAGCGCCGGTTGATCGCGTTGCGCCGCGATCTGCACATGCACCCTGAGCTGGGGTTCGCCGAGCATCGCACGACCGCGCGCATCGGCGAGCAGCTGACGGCGGCCGGGCTGCGGCCGGTGGCGCTGCCCAAGGGCACCGGGCTGATGTGCGACATCGGCTCCGATGAGGGCCGCACCATCGCCTTGCGTGCCGACATCGACGCGCTGCCGCTGGTAGACGAAAAGGACGTGCCGTACCACTCGACCGTCGCGGGGCTGTGCCACGCCTGCGGGCATGACGTGCATACGGCCATGCTGGTCGGCGTCGGGCTCTTCCTGGCCCAGCAGGCCGCCGACGGGCTGCTGCCCGGGCGGGTCCGGCTGATCTTCCAGCCGGCCGAAGAGGTGCCGGGCGGCGCCTTGGATGTGATGGCGGCCGGTGGCATCGCGGGGGTCGACCGGATCTTCGCGTTGCACTGCGACCCCCGCATCGAGGTCGGCAAGCTCGGGCTGCGAGCCGGGCCGATCACCGCGGCGTGCGACAAGGTGTATGTCAACGTGACGGGGCCGGGCGGACACACGGCGCGGCCGCACCTGACCGCCGACCTGGTCTACGCGCTCGCCAAGATCGTCACCGAGTTGCCGGCCGCGCTGTCCCGCCGGGTCGACCCGCGCTCCAGCCTCAGTCTGGTCTGGGGCCGGGTGTCGGCCGGTTCGGTGGCCAACGCGATCCCCGACGACGGGGTGGCCGAGGGGACCGTACGCTGCCTGGACGA
>CALAED010000537.1 GCA_937891035.1 uncultured Thermomonosporaceae bacterium
GCGCCCACGACCGACCCGATCTGTCGCATGGTGTTGTTGACGCCGGCGGCCGCGCCGGCGAGCCGTGGCGGTACGCCGCGCAACGCCTCGGTGGCCATCGGTGCGAACACGCAGCCCACCCCGATGCCGGCCACGAACATGGGGCCGACCAGCGCCGGCAGGTCCGTGTCGACGCCGGCCACCGCCAGGAGCCACACGTTGCCGATGGCGTACGTCGTGAGCCCGGCCATGAGGATGTACTTGCCGCTGATCCGGTCCGACAGCCGCCCGGCCATCGGGGCCAGCAACATCCCCATCACCGACATGATCGCCAACACCAGGCCGGCCTTGATCGAGGAGTACCCGAGCACGCTTTGCAGGTAGATGGTCACGGGCAGGAGGACGCCGATCATGCCGATCGAGACGGTGGCGCCCACGAGGTTCATGACGGTGAAGTTGCGGTCACGGAACAACGTGAACGGCACCAGCGGCTCGCCGTTTTGACGGCTGCGCTGGTGGAACAGAAAGGCGGCGAACAGTACCGCCGAGCCGCCGAGCAGGAACCAGATGCCGGCGTTCCATTCGTAGCGCTGCCCCTCGGTGAGCGCGAAGACGAGGCAGAACAGCGCGGCGGTGGCGAGCAGCACGCCGCCGAGGTCCAGCCGGTGCGGCCGCTCCATGCGCGCGTCGGGGATCAGGAAGATCGCCATGAGGAGCACGAGGACGCCGATGGGCAGGTTCACGAAGAAGATCCATCGCCAGTCGAAGGCGGTCACCAGCAGCCCGCCGAGGCTGGGGCCGGCGATGGTGGCCACGCCGGCCACCGCGCCCCAGACGCCGAGCGCGGTGCCGCGGCGGTCGCTGGGGAACACGCCGATGACGATCGCCATGGTCTGGGGCATGAGCATGGCCGCGCCCAAGCCTTGGACCGCACGGGCGCCGATCAGCTCCGCCGGGTTCTGTGAGATACCGCAGGCGAGGCTGGCGAGGGTGAAAACGGCCACGCCGGCGATGAACATGTTGCGCTGGCCGCGCAGGTCACCGAGGCGGCCGGTCGTGATCAGCAGCACGGCGAGCACCAGGACGTAGCCGTTGACCACCCACAGGATCTCGTCGAGCGAGGCGTCGAGCTTGTCGACCATGTTCGGGATGGCGATGTTGACGATGGTCAGGTCGAGCAACGTCATGAAGAACCCCAAAGAGAGCGTCAGCAAGATCGCCCAGGGGTTGCCGTGCCATTTCCTCATATATCACCATCCCGTGCTGTCTCTTGCCGGCTCAGCCTGCCGCTCTTGAGTCGTCCTCCGCTGCGTGCGACCAGTCGAGCTCGGCCCGCAACACGGCCAGCGCGAAAGATCCTCTGTTTTATCCCGACTATTCCGTTTGGACGATATCCGACGGACTAGTCGGCCCTTGCGGACGACCTCACCAATCGATCTACTTCGACGACGGCGACATCGCCACCATCGCCTAGAGATCAATAGGTCCGTGATGGGGATCTGTCGTTGGTGCGTCCCGCAGAGTGTGATCGAGGCGGCGGACCACCGCGGTGGTGCTTTCCGGCGCGCCGGCTTCGCCGTGGTCAGCCGGTCAATGCCCGCTCCAGTTGATCGAGCGCCCAGTCCAGCTCGTCCTGGCCGATCATCAGCGGCGGGGCCAGCCGCAGCGTGTTGTCCTGCGTCTCCTTGGCGAGCACGCCCAGCTCCATGAGCCGTTCGCTGACCGGCCGGGCCTTGGCGTGCAGTTCCACCCCGGCCCAAAGGCCCCGGCCGCGTACCTGCTTGACCGTTCGCGGGGGGAGGTCGCCGAGTCGCTTGTGCAGGTGCTCGCCGAGCGTGCGGGAGCGGTCCTGGAACTCGCCCGTCTCGAGGATCGCGATGACCTCGCGGCCGACCGCGCAGGCCAGCGGGTTGCCGCCGAAGGTCGAGCCGTGCTGGCCAGGCCGGAAGACGCCGAGCACGTCCTGATCGGCCACCACCGCGGACAACGGTACGATGCCGCCGCCCAGCGCCTTGCCCAGGAGGTAGACGTCCGGGATCACCTTCTCGTGCTCGAGGGCGAACGTCGTGCCGGTACGTCCGAGGCCCGACTGGATCTCGTCGGCGATCATCAAAGCGTTCGCCTCCGTACACAGCTCGCGGACCGCGGCGAGGAAACCGCGCGGCGGTACGATGACGCCCGCCTCGCCCTGGATCGGCTCGACCAAGACGCCCACCGTGAACGCGTCGACCGCGCGCCGGAGCGCGGCGACGTCGCCGTACGGCACGACGCGAAAGCCCGGGGTGTACGGGCCATAGGAGTAATGCGCCACCGGATCGGTGGAAAAGCTTACGATCGTGGTCGTCCGGCCATGGAAGTTGCCCTCGAAAGCGACGATGTTGGCCTGATCGGCCGGGACTCCCTTGACCTCATATCCCCACTTGCGCGCCGTCTTGAGCGCGGTCTCGACGGCCTCGGCGCCGCTGTTCATCGGCAGCACCATGTCCTTGCCGGCCAGCCGCGCCAGCTCGGCGCAGAACGGGCCGAATTGGTCATGGTCGAAGGCCCTGCTGACCAGCGTCACCCGCTCCAGCTGCCGCTGGGCCGCCGCGATCAGCCGCGGGTTGCGGTGCCCGAAGTTGATCGCCGAATACGCGGCCAGCATGTCGAGGTACCGCCTGCCCTCCACGTCGGTCACCCACAGGCCCTCGGCATGGGCGATCACGACCGGCAGCGGGTGGTAGTTGTGGGCGCTATGCGCGTCCGACAGCGCGCGCAGGCGGTTGGTAGTCGTCACAGCCGGCTCCTTTGCCGAAATGCGGGGCCACGGTGCACACCTCTGGTGAGGTGACACGATCAAGCGTATGTTCGCGGCGAGCCCGCGATAAAAACCGATCACGCGCGCCGAAGGGGCCGAACGTTGCGTCTTGATGACCTGGACCGGCAGATCGTTGCGTATCTCTTGGACGACGCCCGCGCCTCCTACGCCCAGGTCGGCTCTCGCGTCGGTTTGTCGGCGCCCGCGGTGAAACGACGCGTGGATCGACTACGCCAGGACGGCGTCATCACCGGCTACTCCGCCGTCGTCGACCCGGCCGCGCTCGGCTGGACGACGGAGGCGTTCATCGAGCTGTTTTGCAGCGGCGCCACCTCACCGGAGGAGATCTACCTCAGCGTGCGCAAGCACCCCGAGGTGGTCGCGGCCTACACCGTCACCGGCGAGGCGAGCGCGCTGGTGCACCTGCGGGCCCGGGACATCCAGCACCTGGAGCGGGCGCTCGAACGGCTGCGCGCCGAGCCCAACATCACCCGCACCAAGACCTCGATCGTGCTGTCCCGGCTCATCGGCCGCCCGAACAAGGGCCCGGAAGACGCGGCCAACCCGCGACCCTGAGGTCCGTGCGGGGCGCGGCCGTCGTCCGGAGCGTCGTACGGGGCGCGGTACGGGACACGGTACGGGGGGCCCGGCGACGACCTGACCCCGTTGGTCAGCCGATCCGGCGCAGTTGTTTCGTCAAGACCGTGGTCGCCCTGTCGGCGATGCGCCGGCCCGGCACCGTGGGCGCCACCCGCTCCCAGTAGAGCGACGCGGCCAGCACGTTGCCACGGGTCGCGTAGTCGTAGACGTCGTAGAAGACGTTGAACTTGCTGGCGGACGGCGGGTCCACCCGCTTTTCGAAGCCACGGACGTGTGTCCAGCCCGCCATGGTGCCCTCCGTGGCGGTCCAGGTGTCGGTGTGCGCGAGCGCGATTTTGCGCTTTCCCACTCGCTTGGCGGGGAAGTGGCGCTTGGCGGGACAGGACTTCGCCTTGGCACGGACCTTGGCCATCGCGGCGGATGCCGCGGCGGCGTCTGGGTAGAGCGCCACGATCTGTATGTAGGCGGTGCCGGTGTATCCCCGCCGGAACGTGGTCCTGAGCTGGCGGGCGAGCGTCTTCGGTTTCCCCGGCAAGTGGAACGCGGTCGCCGAGCACGCGGGAACGGCCGCCTCGGTAAGACCTGGGTAGGTGGGCGCCTGGGTCTTGGCCCCGGCGGCGACCTCGTTCGGCGGCAGCAGTGCGGTCCTGATGTGGGCGACGTCGAAGATGGGCGGCGGCGCGCTCGCGGGCGGTGCGGCGACGCCGCGGTCCGCTGCCCGGTCCTGGTCCTTGTTTGCGGCGTCTCCGTCACCGCCGCAGCCACTGGAGGCCGTGGCGAGGGCGAGGCAGACGATGAACGAACGCGATCGCCAACTGGGCACGATCGGCCTCCCGAGATTCGCGTACTCGACTATCCAGGCTGAGACTCGGTCTGAATCTCGTCAACGGGAAGCTCGGCCGTCGACGACATCGAGATGTCGTCGAGCGGGCCGCCGTCGCCGTCGCACTCGTCGCCGTCGCATTGCCACTCGACGCCCCAGGTGATGGTGGCCGTGATGTGATACTTCCCGCCGGGCTGCCCGGCCGAAGAACGCTGATAGGTATATCCGCAGGCCGTGCCGTCCGGGTTGCCGGCGTTCGGGCAGTTGATCGTGGTTTCGACGAGAGCCCATCGCACGTTCTTGGGCGTCGCGGTGACCGTGACCGTCTGGTCGCCGGCGGTCACCGACCTGGTGAATGGCGAAAAGTCCGCCTGGTCGACCCAGAGCCCGGTGCGCAACTGGACGTAGGTGCGCGGGTCCGGGGACCAGTGAATGCGCGGGGCCGGCAGGCCAAGGCTGCCGCGCGCATCAAACGCCAGGTTGATTGACGGTATTTCCTGCACTGCGGCCGGCGGGGTGGGGTCGCAGACCCCGCCGGGCACCCCGGTGCCGTCGTCCGGGCAGCCGATGCCGGGACCGGTGTTCCCGCCGCCGTTCCCGCCGCCGGAACCGCCCGATCCCCTCCTTTTGTCGGTGTCGCTCGCATCGCAGTAGGCGATGTCGTTGATCACCTTGCAGTCGGCTCGCGCGGCGGCGGGGGGAAGGACGACCGCCAGTGCCGCGCCAAGGATGAACGCCCCGGCGGTCGCGGTGAATCTCGTCAGCATTTCTGCCCCTCGGTGGCGTTGGAGATCATCCAGGTGCCGCCCGTGTACCTCATCACCGCCTGGTAGGCGCGAGCGCCGCCGCGAAAGGCGCCGAGCCGTTCACCGGTCTTCGCCGAGAACCGGTAAGCGGCAAGGGTGCGCACGCAGTCAATGACATAGACGGTGGAACCGGTCTTCGAGCGGACTTGGATCCGTGGGTTGACGACGTTGTGGAACCGCCATATCTCGCCTTTGGCGGCCAGCTCGCGCAGGTCTTCGGCGATGATGCCGAGCAGCGGGTCGGTGACGTAGGCGGCGAGCCCGGCGGGGTCGTTCGTCTCATAGGCCCGCTCGTAGGCCCGCCGGTAGGCGCGGTAGCGGTCGAGGACCTGCTTGTCGATCTGCGCCCTGGTCAGCCCGGTGGGCGCGGCGGCGGAGTCGGCGTCGGGCGAACCCGACGCGGCCGGAGGCGCGGACTGCGGTTGCCCGGCGGGGCGGAACGCGCCGGCGTCGCCGGTCGAGCCGCAGCCCGCGAGGGAGCAGGTCACCATCAGGGCGGCCCCGACCGGGGTGATGAACCGGGCGCGCATCGGCGTACTAGCTCCCATATAGCGGTCACAGCACTCGCTGAGCTTACTGAGACTCCAGTGGCTCGGAAAGGGCTTGGGTAAGGACCTGTGTATAACTGTGACCTGCGACATGATCGCTTTCGGCCGGAACGACGACGACTCGGCTACCCGCTACCGTGTGGCGGCGGCGACGCGCTCGCGGGCCGCGCGGAAGCATGCCTCGATCGAGGCGCCGCGCAGCCAGTCGCCGGTCAGGGTCAGGCCCGGCAGGTCGGTGAGGGCCGTGTCCACGCGATCCAGACGGCTCGCGTGGTGGCGACTGTAAGCGCAGTACCCGGCCTCCCAGCGGGCGTGTGCCAGATGGCGGCGGTGGTGGCGGGGCGGCCGGGAAATGTGCGGCCAGGATCGGTTCAGCGATGTCCAGCAGATCCTCCGGGCTGGTGCCGCGGGCCAGCAGGGCGCGGGCGGCCTAACGCTGCCGGTGGTCTGCGCACTCGCCACGTGTGACGATCCAGAAGGCGCCGATCGCGACCTCGCAAGGGTTGATCACTCAACGTTACGCGGCCGGACCTGGCCGTCATCAACCGCGTAGGGAGCGAAACCGTGGTTCCACATCGCTGATATTGGGAGGAGGTAGAGACGGTCTCCGAGCGAGAGGCTGTTGTGGCCCAGGTAGAGCACGATGCCGGCCGTGAACCGGTCACCGAGCCTGTCGCGTAGCCAGGCCAAGTTTGCCGAGTCGGAACGGCGGGGCGACTGGGAGGCCTTGACCTCTATTGCGACGACGCGGCCTCCCGGGCCTTCGCAGACGAAATCGATCTCACGTCCGTCGCGGTCGCGGTAATGGAACAACCGGAAGCCGCGCGTTGTCAGAGCCCGCATCTTGAGCAGTTCGGTGAAGACGAAGTTCTCAACCAGCGGCCCAAGCGCCGGGTGCCCGATCGTCTGGAGATCATCGGCCGATACCTGGAGGAGGTGGGCCGCGAGACCGGTATCCGTGAGGAAGGCTTTGGGGCTCTTGGTCACCCTGGAGGACAGATTCGTTGACCATGCGGTGACCTCTTCGACGGCGAAGACCGTCTCCAGGTACGACAGGTAGGACCGGGTCGTCGCATGGGTCAGGCCAAGTGCCTCGCCTAGATCGCGGAGCACCAGGCTGGATCCACTGCGCGCCGCGACCAGCTCGAGCAGTCGCGGCAGCGCTGTTATCTGCTGGACGTGGGCGAACTGTTGGACGTCCTTGACGGCGACCGTATCGACGTAGGAGTCGAACCAGGCCCGGCGCGCCACGCCCGAGGTCAACTCGGCGACCTCGGGGAAACCGCCACCGCAAAGGAGTTCGAGATATTCTTGACGGCTCCACTGGGATTCCGCACCCACGAACCGGCCGGGCTCAGTGAACACCTGATCGATGAAGTCTGCCGATGCGCCAAACCTTTCCGCGGCGGACAACGGCCACAGATCTACGAAAACGGCACGGCCGGCCAGTGACTCCGACAATGTGGGGATCGTCAGAAACCTCGACGAGCCAGAAAGCACAAACTGGCCACGGCCGCGATCGGTGTCGACGGCACGCTTGATCGCGAGGACGAGATCGTTGCCCCCTCGCTGTACCTCATCGATGACAAGCGGCCGAGATCCTTGAGCTGCGAACGAGACGGGATCATCAACGGCCGCTCGCCGCATGTCTGCGTCGTCGAGCGAACGGAGGGTGCCTCCCTCCTCCGCGTGGAACATCTCAAGCAGCGTGGTCTTTCCGGCTTGTCGCGGTCCGTTGACGATGACGACGCGGAAGGCACGCACGAGTTCGCGCAGCCGCGCGCTGGCCGCTCGTGCGATGAGCTGATCCATGCTCTCCCCTTCGTCCATCTGCCGACCAAAATATTAACCATCTGCCGAGTGCATCTCTAACCAATTGCCGTCTCGGGCTTCGTCCGTCTGCCATGGTCCGTGGCGTACCTGCGCTACCGGGCGGGGTCCGCGCCCGGCCTGTGCGATGACCCGAAGCCGATGACTCGACCGCCGCGCGCTAGCCCGTCAGCCTCCATGATCGGCTGTGGCCGAGAGCGGCCGCGCGCTGCGAGCGCGCAACACCCATACAACGGTCACCGCAAATCCGCGGTGGACTCCGAGCTGGCCGACGCCCAGAGTCACGCAGGCAGCCGCCGAGCGCGGTCGAGTTGCCGATACGCAAAACAATGCCATTTCACTTCCGCTCGGCTAAGGGCTGTACTGAACTCGGTGATCGGTCGTCTGGATGCACCGCCCATCGGCCACAAGGTGTATAGCCGCAGATCGCAAGGATCTATGAGCTTTCCTTACCCTCTGGGATTAGTCTTATGTCTGTTTAGTCAGCGCGCCGTGGGATGTGACCGGTGGGCCAGTCACGAGTATCTGAAGGCGGTTTGCAACGTATGCTGTCTTGTGATCAAAGCGTATATGTGTTTCCCTGATGACGCCTGGGAGTCGCGCCCTTGTTTGTGAGAGCAATATGGCGTGGGGTGTGCGCCACGATCCGGCACGAGCTAGTGCTTAGAACAGGAGAAAAAAAATGGGTCTGATCTCTGACGTAATCGCTGTGGTCGAGAAGCAGCAGAACGAGACTGCCGAAAAAGTCAAGTCAAACCTCCACTTACTGCAGGAGGTGGCTCGGGCTAAACTGGACGAGATGCAGATCAACACTGAAAAGCAGATGGCGGAGGCTGAGCGGCGTAACGAGATACCGGCGGGACTCAAGATGTTCGAGGCCAATGAAATGCTTGTCATGGCGTCCTCTGGCCCCGCCGCTGGGATCGACCAGGCATTAGCCGGGCTCCTGAAAGATGCTGAGAAGAACTGGAAAGACGCTGTGCGAGATCTTGTTAGTACTGGGGTAAACGCCGTCCTCGGTAACGCCAGCGGCGGAGTCAACGAGAGCCATTACTATATCATTGCGCTGGACGGTCACGCGGCTACAAATGGGAGCGAAGAGACTTACGTGCCAGTGCGTATCGACTACCGGTTGTGGGTGTATGACCTCCAGTCGAAAGGAATAGTAGACCAAGCGACCCACGCCATCGCCTACCACGCGAGAAAGTCGATCGTCGACTACGAAAAGGTCCCGAGCGCCCTGCAGATGGAGCTGTCACTCAAAGACATCGGAACGCCGAAGGCTCTGCGAAAAGAGATCATCGACATGGTCGAGAGCTACCGCAAGGGGAAAAAGAATGCGGCGGCCTTCGCGCGAATGACAAGTTCCGCAGTCGAGCGCCGAAATTTGGCCGTGCTACTTTGATGGTCACTTTTCCGGATCTCGCGATGCCGTGGACGTACAAAGGATGGTCCCGGGGTAGGCCGAGCCGACTTGGGGTCGATGACTGGCCGCTGCGGCCTACTATCCCTTCAGGGCTGTTGCGGCGGCGTCGAAGCGGGCGCGGAATTCCTCGGCGTCCGCCTGGTCGGCGGCGGCACGGAGCGGGCGGAGCTTGTTGAGGATGCGGGTCGAGGCCAGCCCGCCGCGCTGGCCCACATCGGTGAGGACTGTGGTCCCTTCCGCATACGCCTGCGACCGGTCGCCTTCCTCTAGGAGCGCGGCGGCGAATCCGGCCCGGCGCGACACCTGATCGCGGCGGGAACGGCTCGGGTCGTCGAGTTCGGCCGCGTACAGCGTCGTGGCGCGATCCGGTTGACCGAGCACCAGCCGGCCTTCGGCCTCGAAATGGCTGACCTCCGACTCAGAGACGAAGCGGCACCACCGCGGGTCGGCAGGGTGTGGACCGCGATCGAGTTCGTTGCGCGCCCGCCCGATGGCCGACTGGAACGCCAGTTCGTCCCCGAGTACGGCGTACGCGTCGGCCTGTCGCAGCGCGACCAGCGCGTGCAGCCGAGGCGACGGCTCATGGCGCACGGAGTCGGCGGCTCGGTCAGCGAACCTGAGTGCCTCTCGCGCGAGTCCTTTGCGCCCAGTGAACCAGGCCAGCTTGTGGGACAACTGGCCCATGTGTACGTACACGTGCACCGCGAGCTCGGGCTGATCGGCGCTGTGCGCGAGCGTCGCGGCATCGCCGTACAGGTGGCGGGCAAGCAAGTGGTCGGCGCAGTCGTACGCCTCCCAACCGGCGAGGACGCCCAGCTCGGCGGTGACGACCAGCAGCTGGCGGCCGATCTCGCTGGTGTAGTCGCTCTCGTCGAGCATGGCGCGGGCCCGGGCGAACTGCCGTACGGCTTGGCGCAGCACCGCGCCGCCGCCCAACTCGTCGCCACGGTCGTTGAGTTGTTGGACGCAGGACCGCAGGTAGCGCACGTGTGCGGCGTCGACGCGCTCCGGCACTCGGATCGGGGGGATTAAGCCGTAGGCCGCCAAGCCGGCCGCCATCCCGTTGAAGGAACGGCGAGACACTCCGTCCACCATCGCTCCTGGAGGTTTGACATCGTCTGTCTCCAGGATGGCATCGGGTTGCCCCAAGACAACCGGCAGTAGCGCCTCGCGTGGCATATCGACGGTGTCGGCGAAGCGCAGCAGCTCACGAATGTCGTAGAGGGTGTCGCGGCGGCCCCGCTCGATGAGGCTCACCGCCGACTGCGACCAGCCGTCAAGCAGGTTGGCCAGCTCCAGCTGGGACAGGCTCGTCGCCGCCCGAAAGATCGCCACCATGGCGCCCATGTCCGTGCGGGCGAGCGCCCGGCGCATCGGGTCGGAGTCCCACAGCCATGCCGGGGCCGCCGGCCCCGCTGATCGGACGGCCGACATGCAGGCGGCGCACAGCGGTTCGGGGTTGTAGCGACTCAACCGGGTGGCCCGGCACGCCGGGCATACGCGATCGGAGGACATCCGTGTCTCTTTCTCATGGTCGGACCGGTGGCGACAGTTCGCAGCACGGTAATTCCGGTGAGATCCTGCCGCCATATCAATCTGTCATGACAACGAGTTACCGATCGACAACGCATCGTCGTTGGGGCGGGGAGTGGCCGCCGCCACTCTGTCGGGACACACCTGGCCCTACGACGTTGCCGAAGGAGGCCGCCATCGATGACGGTCGCCGAGATGCCCAGAGACGCGCATCATCCAGCCGCACCG
>CALAED010000538.1 GCA_937891035.1 uncultured Thermomonosporaceae bacterium
AGCCCGGCCCGCGCGGCACGACCTTGATGTCCTGCTCTTCGAAGAACGCCGGGGCCGGCAGCCGCCGTAGGGCGGCGAAGGCCGCGTGCCGCTCGGCCGGCGGGCGGGCCCAAAAGTCCCAGTCGGAAAGGTCGATCCCGTCCAGGGTCATCGCCATCTCGACCTCCAAGGAACCAGAACGCCCATTCGGGGCCATCTTGCCCAAGTGTCCGCTTACTTCCGTCCACGGGCGAACGTGAGCCACATCACATCGCCCGAGGCGCGCCACGGCCAGGGACGACACTCTCTCGTCAGGTGATCCAGTCCAGCACCTGCGCGGCGATCTCGGACGGCCGCTCCAGATGCGCGAAGTGGCCCGCGCGGTCGACGATGTGGACCCGCGATCCGGGCGGGAGGTACCGGTCGGCCCCCCTCGCCATCTCCACGGCGAGGCACCCGTCGCCGGCGCCGTGCAGGTACAGGTGCGGCTTGCTCCCCACCTGTGTCGTGGCATCCTGCTCGGCCGCGTAGCGCGCGACGTGCAGGGCCGGGTCGAGCATGGCCCGGTAGTAGCCGATCGCCGCGGCCACGTGCTGCGGCGTCCCGAGGCAGTCCATCGCGTACGCGACGTCCGCGGCCGCGTCGTAGCCCGGTGACCAGTCGCGCCACAGGCCCTCGACGAACGACCGGGTCAGCGCGGTCTCGGCCAGCGTCGTCTGGAAGACAAAGACGTAAAAGGACCGCTTGAGCTGCTCATAGGAGATGAAGCCCTCCAGCAGCGCGGGCGGCGGCGGCAGCGCCATGGTCACCGCCCGCCGCCAGCGCTGCGGTGCCGCGGCGGTGGCGCCGTAGGTGGCGGCGGCGCCCCAGTCGTGCCCGATCAGCACCGCGTCGTCACGACCGCCGAGCGCCTCGTGGAGCGCGTTGGCGTCGGCGGCCAACGCGCCGGTCTGGTACGCCCCATCGGCCGGTATCCCGGTCGGCGCGTAACCGCGCATGAACGGCGCGACCGCGTGGAATCCGGCGGCGGCGAGCACCGGGAGCAGGTGCCGCCAGGTGTAGGCCGAGTCGGGGAAGCCGTGGAGACACAGCGCAAGCGGCCCCTGGGACGGCCCATCCGACAGATAACCGAACGTCACATCATTCGCGGTGATCGACGAAATATCTGCCATGCCGTGACGGTATATGACGTTTCGGCGCGGACACAGCCCGGCGTTATCCACAGGCCGGCAGGGGGCTGGTGGCACAGCGTGACCGGCCCCAAGCTCGACCCCATGAATCACTCCAGCGCAACCGGCCGGCCGCCGCTGCTTCAGCTGCGGTCTCCGCACGACGTCATCGCCGCCGTCCCCTACCTGCTCGGCTTCCATCCCGCCGACAGCCTCGTCGCGATCGGCTCGGATGGCCCCCGGGGCAGTTGCGCGCTCCGCGTGGACCTACCGCCGGACGATCAGTTGGACGCCGCCGCCGAGCAGATCGCCGGGCTGCTGGTCGCCAATGATTTCCCGCGGGCGGTGCTGGTGGGCTACGGCGGGGCCGAGCAGGTCGACCCGGTCATGTCGGCCGCCCGCGCAACACTTGGCCGGCGCGGCGTCGAGGTGCTCGAGGCACTGCGCGTCGACGGCGGTCGCTTCTGGTCGTGTTACTGCACGGTTCCCGGGTGCTGTCCGCCGGAGGGCACGCCCTACGACATCGGCTCCAGCCCCGTCGCGGCACAGGCCACCCTGGCCGGGCGGGTGGCGCTGGCCGGGCGGGGCGAGCTGGCCCGATCGGTCGCGCCGGTCGACGGCGCCGCCCGCGACGCCATGCGACGCGCCACCGAGCGCGCCACCGGACGCCTGGTGAGCCGGATGGTCGAGTGCGGCCGCGACGACGCCCTCTTCAAGGCGCGGACCCTCGCTGAAGGGGTGGCCCATGCCCGCGATCTCTTGCGCCGTGGTGAGCCGCTCACCGATGACGAGGTCGCCTGGCTCGGTGTGCTCCTCACCTACCCGCGGGTACGAGACGCGGCACTGGTCCACACCGACGCCGACCGGCTCGACCTGTGGCGCGACGTGCTGCGCCGTGTCGCCGAGCCCTTCGCCGCGGCACCCGCCTGCCTCACCGCGTACGCCGCCTTCCTGTCCGGCGACGGCGCCTTGGCCAACGTCGCCCTCGACCGGGCCATCGCGGTGAACCCCGGTTATTCGATGGCGGCCCTGCTGCGCGACATCATGCTGTCCGGCGTCCCGCCGGAAAAGGCGCGGCTGCATGTCACCGCACAAGCCCCCCGTGACCCCGGGGACGACCAGCCACCCTGACCCACCGCGCTCACCCGGCCGGCCCTCGATCGGCCGGGCTCAGGTGACGGCTTGGCCGGGTGAGCCGGGGTCGATGCGGCGATCCTTGTTGCGCTCGTTCCAGGCGCGCATCCGCGCCGGGTAGCCAGTCAGCTGCACGTCGTAGACGGGCAGGCCGAGATTGCGTGCGACCTTCCCGATCACTTGGGGCGAGCCGACACGGCGCCGGGTCCATTCGCCGTCGTGGGCGACGGCCACCGCGGTCGTGTTGGTGGCGAAGGTTTCCGGTTCGACGTAGAACTCGACGCCGACCCGACTGCGGGCGAACGCGATCAGCGCCTCGATATCGGCGTCGTTCGCATCCCGGTCCAGTCTGGTCACCGGGGTCCCCCGCCTGCGGCGGAGCCCGAAGCGGTCCTTGAACCTCAACGGCCTTCCCTATCGTCTGCCACGCCTGCCTGGTTGGGCGTGCCCGCGGATTACGACGATAACGATGTTTTCGGGGTTTTGGGTTCCCGAGCCCGCGAGTGCATCGCATCTCAGGAGGTCGACCAGGATTGTCCCCGCCGGGATAGTGCCGGTTGGCGGCGGCCGGGCCCATCGGCCGGCCGCCGCCGTTGGACCAGCGGTCAGATGGTGATCCGCTTGTTGTCGAAGGTCGTCAAGGTGAATCCGGCGAACGGCTCCGGGTAGGTGGCGCGGGCCTCACGCAGGATACGCACAGCCAGTTCCTCGCCCTGGCGGTTGCCCTCGACGTCGTCCGCCCGCCAGTGGACGCCGGACATGTCGCGGCCCATGCTGAGGTTGTGGCAAAGCTTGTTCAGCTCGCCACCGACGGTCAGTGGCGCCCCTTCATAGGGCTCGAGTGCGGTGCCGTCGGCGTTGGGCTGAACCGGATTGGGAATCACCGCGTCCTCGTCGAACCAGGCCTTGAGGATCGTCACGCACGCGCCGGCGGAGATGGCGTGCCCGGCCGGGAAGGACGGGTGGTTTGGCGAGCCGGTCGGGAACAGGATCGGCAGCAGGTAGCTCCCCTTTCTGCCGGTCCCGCGCCGCCGGTTGACCAGCTCGTTATATTCCCATACGGCGTCCAGCACCGGTGATTCGAGCAGCCGGGGATGGATCGGATATGCCACCTCGCCGGCCTTGGTGTTGTGCACCCGTCCGGCGAAGACCTCGGGCCGCTGGTATCGATGCATGTTCCACTTGAGGTACCAGGTGTGCCGCTCGGCCTTGTGCACAGAACCGAGGAGCGTCACCAGGTGGGCGCTGCCGAAGGTGGCGAACCCCCGCTGCGTCTTGCTGCGCTGATAGGGGTTCGTGATGTCCATGGCGTTGAGGAGCCGTTGCTCCGCGCCGCCATTGAGACGGTCCACCGTGAGCACGGCCCGGAAATACGCCGAGTTGATCGTGTCCTGCCCGGCGTTCTGCCCGAGGTCGCGAACACTGCGCGGGAAGCGCGGCACAGGGTCGAAGATCGCCTGCCCCGGTTCGATGACCTCGTAGCCGAACTGATTGTCCTTCTCCGGGAACCCTCGTTGGGCGGCCAGCCACTCGTCGTAATAGGTGAGGAAGTCGATGCCCTCTCCGTTGATCACCGGCAGCGGCACGCGCGTTCGAGCCTCGATCGGAATCCCGTCGTACCGGAACGGGCGCAGCAGGAACTGGGAGACCATCGGGCCGTCTAACGCCCCGGGATAGTCGGCGCGGAAGAGGCTCTGCGGAGTGACCGGCCGTGGCCCCTGGTATCCGGGGAAGTCCGCGAGGTCGCGTACCGCCGCGGCCACCACCGGGTCGTTTTCGTACGCGGATAACGGCACATCCCGGCACACCGCCATCCAGTAGAGCTCGGCCATCTGCGCGGCCATATCGGCGCTGGCGAATGCCGGCGGCGGCGTGATGACGATGCTCGGCGAGTCCGGCCCCTCGATGTTGAAGGCCAGTCCGCCAAGCGGATTGAGCAGCTTTTGCCGTCCCCCGAGCGGCAGCGCCTCGAAAGCAGCGAAGTCACCGCTGAGCAGGGCACGCAGCAGCGCGTCGTAGGCATCCGGGTCGACTTCGCCGAGCTCGTTATGCGGCAACCCCTTGGAGAAGTTGCCGACGCGGCTCGGGTATCGCTCCTCGTCCCCGTTGGAGGGGCGCGGAAACTCCCCGTCGAGCCGACTCGCGACGTCTGCCGCTCGCCTCCGGATCTGCGTCGACCGTGCCGACCTCTCCATTGAGTCGGCTGAGACAGGCGACGATTCCATAGGTGATTCCTCCCCGTGAGAGTAAGCAATCCGCGCGCTGGCCGCGAACAAACAACCCCGTTGGCGAGGGAAAACACCTCACCAGTCGCGTCGCGCTAAGCCACCGTCGACGCGCAGATGCGTAGAAGGCAGGATGTATAGAAATTTACTCGTTTGTCAACCCGTTCCGTTACAGAGGCATTTGATCGAATTAGCGACCTTGATAGAGATCGGCGGCCGATCAATTTCGATCATCTACATCCGCGACACGAGACGCCGGGGCCGACGGCGCATGATCGACCCTACGATCGATGCCATGAACTGCCGACTTTCCGGGAGAGACGGTGCGAGGCAGGCGTACCACGATCGTCCTCGGCGGCGTGCCGGTCGACGACCTGATGAGCCGGATCGCGCGGGTGGGCTCGCAGGCGTGTGCGAAAGCTCACGCTGACATGCCGCCGGCCCGCCGACCCAAGTATCGCCTGGCGGGTGTCAGAACAGTCTGGAGAACAGGCATCGGATAGGACGCGACAGCTGCCAGGTCGCGACCCGAATCTGTTCCGATGGATTGTCGGCCAAATGGCTTGGTTTGGCAACCCATCGGTTGACCGAAATGGCTGCGCTATCGATCGGGCCGGCCGCACTCAGCGCAGCGGAGGACAAGAACGCTGGTGTCGATGGGGCATATCAAAAGGAGGCGGGCAAGAGTAGCGGCTTTGGTCTCGTCGGTGTCGTCGGTCTCGTCGGCCCGGTGATGACGATCGGCGGCGCCGCCGGCCGTACGGCTCCAGACGGAGGGTCCGTGGTGCTCGTCGGACCGTGGGCCGTCAGGTCGAAGAGGAACCCTGAGCCCGCAGGCGGCACCGACCGGGGGAAGACCAGGGTTGTCCCGGATGGGATTTTGCCGGGGGCGTGACGACCATGGTGGTGTGAACACGAGACCAACGGTGCCGGCGGGGGCACTGCGCGTGTCAAACGCGGAGCGCGAGCCCGTCATCGAGCGACTCAAGCAGGCCTACGCCGAAGGCCGCCTCGACCATGACGAGTTCGACATGCGGATCCACTTGGCCATGACCGCCAAGACCTACGCCGATCTCGCCACGGTCACCACCGACCTCTCCCCCGCACCGGCCGCTTCGGTCGGCGCCTGTGGCCGGACGGGGGAATCCACGGCACGGGAGCACTTGCTGGCCGCGCTCGCCCACGGGTCCGGCCCCTTCACGGCCTTCGTCGGTCCGCTGCTGTTCATGCTCATCAGCGGACGGCGGTCGCCCTTCATCCGCAAGCATGCGGTCGAGGCCCTGAACTTCCAGCTCACGCTGCTGGCCATCGTGGTGGTGACGTTCGGTGTGGGGGCGGCCCTCTACGCGGTGACGTGGATCATCGCGGCGATCGCCGCCCTGGCCGCACTCGCCGGCCACCGATTCCACTACCCGTTCACCCTTCGCTTGATCCACTGACCTCGATCTGGTCGGTGGGCAGCGAGCGAGGGGTTCGCCGACCTTACGGGGTGGCCTGAAGGTGTTCCCCAGAGCGAGGGGCCGGGTGATCGGGGTCCAGGGCCGGGAGGCCGTCGATGCTCCGCGCGTTCACCTGGACGCGGGCGGCCCATTGCTCGGCGGTGCGCCGGCCGTGCTGGTCGTCGAGCAGGTGCCGCTCGCCGACCAGGTCCATCATGGGCACCGCGTACCCGCACGAGTCGGCCACGCGCGTCACGTCGATGACGATGATGGAGCGCACGCCGGGGTGATCGGGGCCGAAATGTCCCGCCAGCGCCCGCCACTCCGGGGCGTCCGGCCGGACGACCCGCCCCATGCCGTACAGCCGAAGGATCTTGGGCGAGCGGCCGAACGAGCAGAACATCACCGTGATCCGGCCGTTCTCGCGCAGGTGCGCGATCGTCTCGGCGCCGCTTCCGTACAGCTCCAGGTACGCGATCGTATGATCGTCCAGCACCGTGAAGGTATCGGTATAGCCCTTTGGCGAGACGTTGACGTGCCCGCCGGCTGAGGGCGCGGTCGCGACGAAGAACATGGGCTGCTCAGCGATGAACGCACGTAGCCGATCGTCGATCCTGTCGTAAAGCTTCGCCACCGGTCGCCTCCATGCCGATCTTGAGGGTCGATGACCCAGATGCTCCGATTGTCCCATTCGGCTCATGAAATGATCGAGGGTGGCAGACCGGCACTAGCAGGCCGAGACTCGGGCGCGGGGCTGGGAGTGCTGGACGACCCGTCCGCCGCGAGCGGTGACGCGCAGCGGAGCGGGTTGTACAGCGCCATCTCACGCGGGGCCACGGGGATTCGGCCGGCCGCGGCGCGCGCCGCGGCCTCTGGACCGAACGGGGAGGAACTGTGACGGATCTTGAGCGCGGCGAAGCGGAGCATCACCGGGCGGTCGAGGCGATGCGGCGGTCATACGCGGCGATTCCCGCCGGCGCCCCCGTGCGCCTGGCGAAACGCACCTCCAACCTGTTTCGCTTCCGCGCGCCCGCGCACGCACCCGGCCTGGACGCGGCGGGCCTGGACCGCGTGCTTCGGGTCGACCGCGAGGCCCGTACCGCCGACGTGCAGGGCATGACCACCTACGAGGATCTCGTCGCCGCGACTCTGCCGTACGGGCTGATGCCGCAGGTCGTGCCACAGCTCAAGACCATCACGCTGGGCGGCGCCGTCACCGGCCTCGGCATCGAGTCATCATCTTTCCGCAACGGGCTGCCCCACGAGTCGGTCCTCGAGATGGACATCATGACGGGCGACGGCAACGTCGTGACCGCGACCGGGGACAACGAGCACAGCGATCTGTTCTACGGCTTCCCCAACTCCTACGGAACGCTGGGCTATGCGCTCCGGCTGCGGATCGCGCTGGAGCCGGTCAAGCCGTACGTCTGGCTGCGGCACGTGCGCTTTGGGCGCGCGACCGGTCCGGGCAGGGGCCGGGTCGGCTCCGACGGCGCGGCCGGCGGGTCTGCCGGCGGCTCGGCCGGCACCGCGGCGCAGGACGCGGCGGCCGCGATCGCCGAGATCTGCGCGGCCGCCGCCTTCGAGGGCGAGCGAGTGGACTTCATCGACGGCACGGTGTTCGGCCCGGACGAGATTTATCTCACGCTCGGCACGTTCACCGACTCGGCGCCCTACACGTCCGACTACACCGGCGGGAAGATCTACTACCGCTCGATCCAGCGGCGCGCCACCGACTTCCTGACCGTCCACGACTACCTGTGGCGGTGGGATCCGGACTGGTTTTGGTGCTCACGCGCGTTCGGCGTCCAGCATCCGGTGATCCGCGCGGCCTGGCCGCGCCGCTACAAGCGGTCCGACGTCTATCGCCAGTTGGTCGCCTGGGACCGGCGCGCCCAGGTGTCCGCGCGGATCGACCGCTGGCGGGGTAGGCCGCCGCGTGAGGACGTCATCCAGGACGTCGAGGTGCCGGTCGGCCGGCTGCCCGAGTTCCTGGACTTCTTCCATGACAAGATCGGCATGACCCCGGTGTGGCTGTGCCCGCTGATCGCCCGCGAGCGGTGGCCGCTCTACCCGCTGCGCCGGGGGGAGACCTACGTCAACGTCGGGTTCTGGGGCACGGTACCGCTCCCACCTGGGCAGATCCCCGAACACCACAATCGGCTCATCGAACGTGAGGTCGCCGCTCTGGACGGGCATAAGTCGCTTTATTCGACGGCTTTCTACACACGAGACGAGTTCTGGCGCCATTACGACGGTCCCGCCTACCGAAAACTCAAGGAAACGTATGATCCAGGCGGGCGGCTGCTCGACCTCTACGACAAGTGTGTACGGGGACGCTGAGCAAGAGAGCTGAGCAAGAGAGGGGACGTCCATGTCGCTGGCCAAGGTCTTCGAACGCGTCGCGGGTGCGGGCGCGCCGGTGGAGTTCACCGCCTATGACGGCAGCAGCGCCGGCACGGCGGGGCCCGACGGCATCCGAATCCACGTACGCTCGCCGTACGCCGTGTCCTATCTGCTGCGCTCGCCGGGGGCGCTCGGGCTCGCCCGGGCCTACGTCTCCGGCCATCTGGACGTGCACGGAGACCTCTACACCGCGCTCAGCATGATGTCGCGGGCGCTCGGCGACCTGACGCCCGCCGACCGGATGCGCGTACTCCGTGGCATCATCCGCGACCCGCTGCTGCGCGGCGCGGCGGCGACGCGACTCGACCCGCCGCCCCAGGAGGTGCCGGTCAACCGGCTGCCGCTGCTGGGCGGCGGCCTGCGCCACTCCAAGCGCCGCGACGCACAGGCGATCTCCCATCACTACGACGTGTCGAACACGTTCTACGAGTGGGTGCTCGGCCCGTCGATGGCCTACACCTGCGCGTGCTTCCCGACCGAGGACGCGACGCTGGAGCAGGCGCAGTGGCACAAGCACGATCTGGTGGCCCGCAAGCTCGGGCTCCGGGCCGGCATGCGGCTGCTCGACGTGGGCTGCGGCTGGGGCGGCATGGTCATGCACGCGGCCAAGGAGTACGGGGTCAAGGCGCTCGGCGTCACGCTGTCCAAACAGCAGGCGGAGTGGGCGCAAAAGGCGATCGCCGAGGCCGGCCTGTCGGAGCTTGCCGAGGTGCGGCATCTCGACTACCGCGACGTGACCGAGGAGGGCTTCGACGCGATCAGCTCGATCGGCCTCACCGAGCACGTCGGCAAGGCCAACCTGCCGGCGTACTTCGCCTTCCTGCACGGCAAGCTCCGCCCGCGCGGCCGGCTGCTCAACCACTGCATCACCCGGCCCGACAACACCGAGCCGCCGATGCGCCGGCAGGGCTTCATCAACCGGTACGTCTTTCCCGACGGCGAGCTCGAGGGTCCCGGCCACATCATCAGCCAGATGCACGACGCCGGTTTCGAGGTGCGGCACGAAGAGAACCTGCGGGAGCATTATGCCCGGACGCTCGCGGGCTGGTGCGCCAATCTCTCCGCAAACTGGGATAAAGCGGTCGCCGAGGTCGGTCAGGGTACCGCCCGGGTGTGGCTGCTCTACATGGCCGGATCGCGGCTCGGTTTCGATCGCAACTGGATCCAGTTGCACCAGATCCTCGGCGTCAAGCTGGACGCGGACGGACGTTCCGGCATGCCGCTGCGCCCCGAATTCGAGCCGCCGGCGCCGCGCTGATCGTCACCCCGCCGACGCCGAGCCCGACGCCGAGCCCATGTCGTCCGTAGGGAGTTGACACCGGTCGGCGTGGGCTCAGGCGAGGCGGCCGACACCGCCGCCGTCGCCGACACCGCCGCCGTCGCGTCGATGGCGGGCGTCCCCGGCGTCGAGGGCGGCCAGTGCGCGATCGACGTCGGCCTCGGTGGTGTAGGACGGCGGCCCGCACGCCGGCGGCCGCGAGCCGCTCGACGGCGTCGGGCCGGTCCACGCTGACGATGGCGCTGGCACCGGGCGGCAGGCCGAGCCCTGCCCGGAACCGGTTGGCGAGCGCCACGTTGTGCGCCCGTACGGCGTCGACGCCGATCTCGGTCAGCAATTCCAGGGACGGTGCCGCGCCGACGTAGGAGAACCAGGCCGGCGACAGGTCGAACCGGCGGGCCGAGGCGGCAAGCCGCATCGACGGCCCGTAGTAGGAGTCCGCGATGTCCTCGCCCGCGTACCAGTTGGCCTGTAGCGGGCGGAACCGGTCCCGTACAGCGGGGCTGAAATAGCCGAACGCGGCGCCGCGCGGCGTCATCAGCCACTTGTATCCGGCGCACACCAGCACGTCGAAGGGGGTGGCGTCGACCGGCAGCCAGCCGGCCGCCTGGCTGGCGTCGCCCACCACCAGCGCCCCATGCCGCCGCGCGGCCGCGACGATCTCGTCGATCGCGGCGATCTGTCCGGTGGCCGATTGGACGAGGCTGAAGCTCACCAGGTCGGTCCGGGAGTCGATCATGTCGGCGAGCCTGCCGGCCGGGACGGTGTCGATGCGTACGCCTCGGTCGGCGTGGACCAGCCAGGGGAAGAGGTTGGAGGTGAACTCGATCTCGGGCACGACCACGCGTGCACCGGCCGGCAGGGCCGCCCCCACCACCGACAGCATGGCGGAGACCGTGGCGCCGACCGCCACGTCGTCGACGGGCACTCCGACGAGCCCGGCGAAGGCGGCCCTG
>CALAED010000539.1 GCA_937891035.1 uncultured Thermomonosporaceae bacterium
ATGGCAGCTGTCGGCCGCGCAGGAGGCCGGGCAGCGGGCGGGAAGCCCGCAGGTCAAGTCCGTGGGCCGGCAACTCGCCGCCCAGCGCGCCGATCTCGAAGATCGGGTACGGACGGTGGCCGCCGGTCTGCGCGTCGCCCTGCCCGGCCGGCCCGACGCCGAGCAGCGCGCGTGGCTGACCGAACTGTCATCCGCGCGGGGGAAGGAGTACGACGAACTCTTCGTGAACCGGATTCGCGCCGGGCAGAGCGAGACGCTCGCGCTGGCCGCCCAGGCGCGCGCGAGCACCGGTAACACCTTGATCAGGGGATTCGCGCAGCGAGCCGTGGAGACGGTCATGGAACAGATGACCCTGCTCGAGCGGACGGGTTTGGTCGACGACTCGACCCTGTCCGCCCAGTGAGCGCCCTATGATCGCCCCATTGATCGCCGGCGGACCGTCTTGATCCCCGAACCGAGAAGGAGTCCATGAGACGACGCGCCAAGACCCTTTACTACCCCGCCAAGAGACGTCAGACCTCGGCGTCTCCGCGGGCGACCGCGCCCACGGGCTGGTCGTTGAACAGGGTCGGCGTCGTCATGGTCATCATGGTTTTGGCGGTCGCCGCTGGGCTCATCGTGGGGATGAAGGCCGGCATCATCGGCGGCGGGCCGCTCAACCTCTCCGCCGGCGATCCCTCGGCCTCCCCGGCGCCCGCTCCGGCGCAGTCCAAGGCGCCCCCGCCGTCGGCGGCACCGCCCACGACCGCCACGGGCGCCTCGGTTCCGGATGACTTCATCGACATCAGGCGAGTGAAGACCGTTCGGCCCCCCAAGGCGGGGCCGGACGCCTCCACCGGTTCGTTCGTCTCCCGCTGCGGCATCAACGAGAACGATCACAACAACACCGACGACTTCCAGCTGGCCCCCCGGGTGGACGGTGGGGCGCGTCACCTGCAGGACTACGTCGGCAACCTCTCGACGAACGCGTCGTCGACCGATGAGAGCCTGGCGGCGGCGGGCACCACGTGCCGGCGGGATGACCGCTCCACGTACTACTGGCCGGTCCTGCGGGTCCCGGACGCGACCGGCGCCGGCGGCGATCGGTCACGGGAGAACGTCGGACAGGTCCTCCGGCCGACCTCGGTGCTCATCCAGTTCCGCGGCAACCCGCGTGGGGAGGTCGTGGCGATGCCGAGGTTCCTGCGAATGACCACCGGCAACCCCAAGGCGGCCACTCAGGACGGCGCCGACGCCAAGGCGGCCTGGTCGTGCACCGGGTTCACCAACCGGGTGACCGCCGAATATCCCCTCTGTCCCCGGGGCGGCCAGGTGGTGCGGACGCTCGACTTCCCGAGCTGCTGGGACGGCGAGAACACCGACAGCGCCGACCACAGAACGCACGTCGTCTTCCCTGCGGCCGACGGCGCCTGCCCGGCCGACACCAAGGCGATCCCGCAGCTCCGGATGCGACTGACCTACAAGGTGCCGCGCGGTCCTTCGTTCCTGGTGGACACCGCCCCCGAACAGCTGCATAATCCGATCACCGACCACGCCAGCTTCGAGAACGTGATGCCGACGCGGCTCATGGACTCGGTCGTCAGCTGCATCAACCGAGGCCGAGACTGCTGATCCATTGGCCGCGATCTCCTGGCAGGATTCTTGACGTGATACCTCCTGGGGCCGGCATCAGGGACGGCCAGCCGCGCGACCCGCGGGAGGCGATCGCGCAGTTGCGCCAGCAGCTCGCGCTGCATTGGCCCGGTCGCGTCTACCAAAGCGACAGCCGAGGGCTTTCCGTGCTGTCGATCAGCCCCGAGCTGACCGTGTGGTGCAACGGCCGCGACTTCATCTGGTACGAGCAGGGCCGCCTGGCCGCCCATCCGGCGGCCGATCCCGTCACGGCCGCGGTCCGGCTCATCGCCCGGCTGCGGCAGCTGTCGGATCGGGACACCGGCGGCGACGGCGAGGGCGAGGCCCCGCCACAGGACGCCTGATCGAACCGAATGAAACGCGTGGCGGCCCCAGGGGAGAGGGGAACGCCCTGGGGCCGCCCGGCCTTCCCATCAGCCACCTATGGGTTCGCCATTCACGGTGACATCGGTGAGCACTAGACCTTCGACATCCACGATCCGGCCGACGGTCTCGACGTCGTCGAACGAGCAGTGCGTGAGGGAGACGTCGCGGATCGGGTCGTCGGGGTAGCCGCGCAGGTCGAAGACCTGCCGGGCGGTGTCGACATGAAGGTTCTCGACGTGGATGCCCTCGACCAAGGGGTTGAAGCCGCGCCCGGGGCCCTCCTCGTAGAAAAAGTCGATCTGGAACGCCGACACCGCGAGCACCCCGACCTCCGTGTCGCGCAGGTAGACGTCGCGGATGTAGCCGCCGCGCAGCGAGTTGGTCTTGAACCGCAGGCAGGTGTTCAGATTGGGACTGGACATCCGCAGGTTCCGGCCGAAGACATGGCTGATCCCGCCGGTCATCTCGCTGCCCATGGTCAGCCCGCCGTGGCCGTCGCGGAAGTCACAGTCATCGACCACGATGTTCTGGCTCGGCACGTTGACCCGGCGGCCGTCGGCGTTGCGTCCCGCCTTGATCGCGATGCAGTCGTCGCCGGTGTCGAACGTGCATCCGGTGATCACGACGTCGGTGCATGACTCGGGGTTGCAGCCGTCGTTGTTGGGTCCGTGACCGATCACGGTGACGTCCTTGATCAGGACGCCTTGCGAGAGCACCGGATGGATGTGCCACATCGGCGAGTTCAGGATCGTCACGCCCTCGATGAGCACGTTGCGGCAGCGATACGGCTGGATCATGTTGGGGCGCAGGAAGTGCCCGCCGCCGAAGACGCGCTCGGACACCGGGACGCCCTGTTCCGCCATGTCCATCAGCGCCGTCCGGTCGGCGCTTTGCTCCGGCTCGCCCGGCTCCCAGCCGTCCTCCTCCTGTCCCTTCCACGGCCACCAGTCATCGAGGCTGCCCTGCCCGTCCAGCGTGCCGGCGCCGGTGATCGCGATGTCGCGGGCCCCGAAGGCGTAGATGAGCGGTGAGTAGTTGAGCAGCTCGACGCCCTCCCAGCGGGTGAAGACGACCGGCAGGTACGCGGCCGGGTCGGTGCTGAAGGCGATCGTGGCGCTCTCGCTCACGTGCAGGTCGATCCGGCTCCGCAGCCGGATCGGGCCGGTGAGAAAGCGGCCGGGCGGCACTATCACCCGCCCGCCGCCACGACGCGCCAGTGCCGCGATCGCGGCCGCGAACGCCCGCGAGCAGTCGGTCGTCCCGTCGCCCACCGCGCCGAAGTCGGTGATCTTGGCCTCGTGGCGCGGGAACCGCGGCGCGCGCACCCGCCGCTTGACTTGGTCGGCGTACGCCCACGGGCCGCCGCCCTGGTGGACCGCGCCGGGGGCCGCCTGGGCCGGCGCCGGCCACAGGGAGGCCGCCAGGCCGCCCCCGAGTACGGCACCGCCCACGCCGAGTGCCCGGCGCCGGGTCCACCGCTCGCGCGGGGCATCAGTCATCGTGATCACGTCCCTTTGTCAACCGATGTTTATGTCTGCGGCGCCGTGTCGCGGTGTCGCCTTGAGCACGACTCCGCCGAACGGCCCGGAGGTGAAGGTCCAGCCGGCGTCCATGGCGCGCAGGGCGTCGGCGTCCGCGACGCGGGGGAGCGGCCTGCCGTCGACGACGACCTCGGCCGGCGGCCGCTGGGCGAGCACCACGACCTGCGCGTGCGCGGGGGCGCCGCGCAGCCGCAGCGCGATCCGCCCATCGGCGCCGGTGGCCGCCGTCAGCGTCCCTTGGTCGGCGCTGATCGCCCTGGCCGGAGCGCCGACACCGACACCGGCGCCGGTGCCGGCACCGGGACCCGGGGCGTACAGCCAGCCCGACAGACCGGGCTTGGTCAGCTCGTTCGTCCCCCAGGCGCCGAGGACTCGGGAGCTGAAGCCGATGGCCGCGCCCGCCCGTAGGTACAGCGGGAACTCGTCCAGGCCCGCCGACCTGGTGATCGTCTGTCCGCCGTCGACGACATCGCCGCTGTGGAGGTCGATCCAGCGTCCGGCCGGCAGGTAGACGCTTACCGGCGTCGGCCGCCCGGCCGCGCCGTCGGCCTCCGCCCGATCGGCGGTAACGGGTGCGGCCAGCAGGTCGGGGCCGATCATGAACTCGTGGTCCTGCGCCCATGCCGTCTGGTCGGCCGGGTAGTCGTAGCCGACCGGGCGCATGAGCGGCACGCCGGTCTCGGCCGCCTGCCGCGCCAGCCCGTACAGGTAAGGGAACAGCTCGTAGTGCAAGATCGCGGCGTCGCGGAACCGCCGTACGGTGTCGGCGTCGTAGACCCACGGCGTCGCGTTGAGCCCGGCGCCGCCGATCTCCATGACGGGACTGACCGCGCTGAACTGCGCCCATCGGGTGAACAGCGTCGGCGTCGGGCTGTTGGCCGCGGTCGCCGGCGGCTGCGGGTCGATGCCGCCGGTGTCGGAGCCCCACGCGAAGTGCCCGGTCAGCGACTCGCTCGTGCCGTACCGCAGCTCGGTGCGCAGCGCCTGGAAGGTCTGGAAGCTGTCACTGCCCCAGATGCCGTGCGCGACCTGGGCGGTGCCCGGCGCGCCCGCGCGTACCAGCGTCTGGAAGTTCTCGCCGTTCACATTGCGCAGCGCCTGGCTGACCGCCGACTGGTAGAGCGCCGGGTAGCGGAGGTAGAACGAGGCGCCTGAGCCGCCGGCGAGCCGGGCGGTCTCCAGCCGGTGCTCCTCGCCGCGGTCCATCTTCGCCATGTCGACGCCCATCCGGAAGACCCGGGTGAGCTGGTCGACGTAGTGCCGGCGCGCCTCCGGGATCGTGAAGTCGACGTAGTTGGTGCCGGGGATGAGCCAGCCGTTTTCGGCCCAGAAGCTGTTGATGCCCTGGCACGATCCGCCGCCCTGGGCGGCCGACGGCGTGCCCACGTGCGAGGTGACCCACAGGCCGAACTTCACGCCCTGCGCGTGAATCTGGTCGATCATGGCTTGCGGGTCGGGGAAGAAGTTCGGGTCGAAGCGGCCGGTGTTGGTGCAGGCGCTGCCGTTGATCCGGCGGGTGTTGCCCGGCGGCTGCGGCTCCCACGGGTTGTCGATCCAGATCGTGCCAAGCGGGATGTCGAGCCGTTTGAACTGGGACACGTCATCGAGCACCTGCGCCTGGTCGGCGTTGACGTCGCGCCACTTCATCAACGCGAACTGGCCGGGCGGGGGCAGTTTCGGCAGCCCGACCGTACGGTAGTAGGCGGTCGTCACCGCGGCCGGCGGCCCGGCGAAGACGTCGTAGGTCAGCGTGCGGTCCTTCACGCAGATCTGCACCCGGTCCGGCTGGGCCGTCGCCGCCACCGGGCACGGGTACGGTTCCGGCGTGCCGGCGGCGGGGCGCGGCGTCCGCCCGCAGTTCGGGCCGTCGCTTTCCTGGACCGCCCCGGGAAAGGCGAACCGGCCGATGTGGTCGGTCGCGGCGTAAAGGCCGTACCCGCCCGAGCTGAGGTAGAAGGTGCTCGCGGTCTGCTCCTGGTTCTGGCAGTAGTCGCCGGCCTCGTTGCCCTCCTTGCCGGGGCTCCAGCCGCGGATGCGGCCACGCAGATCCATGTGGGCCGCCGAACTGCCGCTGAGATAGTGCTCTGTGGTCGCCGCGGTCAGCGCGTCGAACACCAGGGTGACGTCGTCGTCCGGCGTGAACGACCAGCCCACGCGCACCCCCTGCGGCGTGCGCGTGACGACCACGGTCGCGGTGCGGCTCGGCTCGTCGGTCGCGACGGTGTAGGCGGTGCCGCCGGGCACGGAGCGGCGGTCGATCAGATCGGTCAGCCGGTGGTAGGTCGCCCCCTCCTGGCTGGAAGCGGTGCCGCCCACCTGATAGGCCAGCCGCCCGCCCGGCCCGGCCACGTCTCCGGGCGCCTGCGCGGTGATGGGACGTCCGTGGTGGAGGAAGGTGATCCGGAACGGCTCGCCGGACACCCGCCAGCCGGTGACCGCCCCCGTGTCGCCGGTTCTGTCCGTATCGCCGGCCCGGCTCGCGTGGCCGGGAGCCCAGGTGAGGGCGAGCGCAACGGCCGTGAGCAACAGTACGGCCAGGTGGCGGCGCGGCCGGGGGAGATGCACGAGCGTTCTCCTTCGATGGGACGGGGTGTGTTGTCGGAGGAGAGTGGCGAGGGGGCGGGACACACGTGCTGCAACAGTGCAAAGGTTTGCAGATGCTAAAACGTTTTAAACTTCGTGGATCCTGAAATGTCCACGATTAGGCATTAATGCTCCATGTGCAAGCGGTTTCCGCGACGGCCGGCCTGCCGGTGCGTGGCTGAGTGGCCGGTCTTCGAGTCGCTGCCCGGATCTGTCCTGTTCAGGCGGTTGTGACGTTTTAATCCGGCGCGCTGAGCCGGGATCGGCCACGGCCGGATCCGGCACCGGCCGCCCGGCCCGGTTTCATCGGTTTTCGTGGCGACGGCCCGATTGACCAGGTCCGCCGCGATCGGGGTCCAACCCGCGGCCGACCGTCTTACGCTTAACGACACGGCCTGCGCCGTCGCCTGACCGCGCGGGCCGCGCGTAGTCTCGAACCACAGACGAATGGCTCAAGGCGGTACGAGGGCGGCGCATGAGCGAGGGATTGCAGGTCATCGGCGTCGGGATGCATCGGACCGGATCGATGTCGGTGAAGGCGGCGCTGGAACGGCTGGGGTTCGGGCCGTGCTATCACGGTCTGGAGGCGCTTCGCCGAGCTAAGGACGGCGACCATTGGATGGCGGCGTACGAAACCGGTGACATCGACTGGTCGGTGATCTTCGAGGGCTATCGCGCCACCATGGATTGGCCGACCCTCCACTTTTGGGAGCAGTTGGCCGCCGCGTATCCGGACGCGAAGATCCTGCTCACCGACCGCGATCCGGAAAGCTGGTGGGAAAGTCACGCCCAGATGTTCCGGCGCGTCGGCGAGTTCGCCGAGGAACTTTCCGACGAGGAACTGCGGTGGGCGGAGGAGTCCGGCTTCGCGCGGATCCGGGCGGCGCTGGCCACCATCGTGCCGGCGGCCTTCGACGGGCGAGTGCTCGACAAGGAGCACTGCCTGCGCGTGTTCCGACAGCACTACGAACGGGTGCGGCGTACCGTGCCGGCCGAGCGGCTGCTGGTTTATCGCGTGCAGGAGGGCTGGGAGCCGCTGTGCCGGTTCCTGGGCGTCGACGTTCCCGACGAACCGTTCCCGCGGGTGAATGTCGGCGACGACGTGCTGTACAACATCCGTGCGTCGATGCGAATGGCCAGAGCCCAGACGCAAGAGGCGACCTGGCGCTGACGGCGGAAGAGCCCTCCCCGGGGAATGGGGAGGGCTCGGACGATGTTCTGGGGTCCGGCGTCGAACAGAAGGGCTTATCGGTCCTTGATGCGCCGGAGCAGGTGGCCGAATGCTTCGGCCGTGACGGACAGGTGCGGGCCATTCGCGTTTTTGCTGTCCCGGATGCCGATGGTGCCGGTGGGCAGGCCGGCGACCTCGACGCACTCGAGTTGCTCGCTGGTGCTACCGCTGTGGCTGGACTTCCGCCACACGACAGTCATGGTGTCAACGCCTCCATCGTTTCCTTGATCAGGCGTAGCGACTCATTTTTCGGGAGCGCCACATCTCCGATCGAGTCGAACCATAGCGCGTACGAGCGTACCTCCGCCGGGTCCTGGATCAGCCGGCCCGGGCCGACCGTCTCGGTGTAAGCGACGTCGGCTCCGTCCACGGTCATGATGGAGAACGAGCCGTCGCGGCCGGCGTGCGCGCCCACCGACCTCGGCACCACCCGGACCGTGTGGACCTGGGCCAGGTCCAGGAGCCGGGCCAACTGCTCGGCCATCACCTCGGAGCCGCCGACCGGCTGATCGATGACCCCCTGATCGAGGTATGCCCGGATGACCGGGCGCGGCGTGCGGTTCAGGAACTCCTGCTGATTCAGGCGCGACTGGACCGCCTTCTCGACGTTTTCGACGGAGCCACCCGCCTCGAACATGGCGTGGATGTAGCGCTCGGTCTGCCAGAACCCCGGCACCCAGGCGAGCGCCCAGACCTTGTGGTGCGTCGCCCTGGCGCGCAGGTCGATCCTGGCCTCCGCCCATTCGGTTTCATGGCGGGTCTTGGCGTAGCGGATGATCCGCTGAAAGAACCCCTGCAGGTTCCAGGCGTGATCGATCTTGTTCGCATGCGCCTCGGACATCCGGGTATGCCCCGTTTCGATGCGTGCGACCAACGATCTATCCCGATTAATGATCGCGCCAACCGCTTCGAGTGACAGGTTGCGCTCTCTGCGCTGTCTACGCAGTTCGAAGGCGGCGAAGTCGTACAGGTTGTGGTCGGGATCGAGTGGTCGGCCAAGCACCATGGCTGCGTCCTTCGCGGTCGCATTTGGGGGGTTCTCGTGGTCAAAGTACATCGGTGGGACGTACGTTGAGGGGGATTCCGAGAGAAAATGAGGACGGATTCGGATGGCCATGATGACGAGACCGCCGATTAATTGGCAAATGCTCGTTGATCACACATGTAACGCAACTCCGGCTGTTGCGGGTCAGGTCCGTCTCATGATCGACCGCCGGATCCCGGAGTGGGGTGTGCCGCCGACGCGGTATTCCGAGGTACGGGAAAGCCTGGCCCTCGTGGTGACCGAACTGATCAACAACGCGGTGGGGGAGACGCCGGACCAACAAATCCGGATTCGCTGCGCCCCTGATTTCACCGCCCGGATCATCAGGGTCGAGGTCTGGGATTCCAGCGACCGGGAGCCAAAAGTCGCTATGCCCGACTTAACACCTGAAACGCTCGATCTCCGTGCGGAGAATTACGACGACAACGGAGGGTGGGGGCTGCCGCTCGTGCGGGCGCTTTCGACCGGCTGCGGAGTCGAACCAACGAGCGGCGGGGGCAAATGGGTATGGGCGAATATCAGCATCGCCGGTCCGGAAGGCGACCGGTGAACACCACAACGAAAGGTGAGGAGTCTATGACCGTTCAGCCCGCTCCCAGCCCCGAGCAACTGGCGGCGAAGGCCGAGCATCTGCGGACCCTGGCGTCGTTGATCCAGGAGTACCCGGCCGAAGCCCAGCTCATCATGCTGGCCATCGAGGACGGGCTGACGCTCGGCCCCGTACAGATCGCGCAGCACACCCGCCCCATCGTGATCCGGATGGACCAGTCAGGGAATCTCCACGCTCCCCTCAGGGAGTCGTGAGGCCGGACGATACGGCGAGGCTGATCGCGGTGGTGGCCCCTCGGGTCCCGAGAGCGCCCGGCGGCAGGCCGGCGGCGAGGTCGAAGGCTCCGCGCGCGATGGCCCAGAGCGCCGCGCCTCCACACATGACGAGGGCGGTGCCTCTCGCAGCGGAGAGGCACCGCCCTTATCGGGTGGGGAAGGAGTGTCAGCAGCGGCGGCCGCTGTTGATGCACCTGACGACCCTGTCCATCAGGCGCTCGGACATCACGTTCTCGAAGTCACCGTGATCGGTGATCGGCTTGTGCACTTCGGCGGGGAAGGAGTCCAACGAGAAGTTCGGGCCGCTCGGCGCCCGGTAGGTCAGCACCATCCGCAGCTGCGGCACCGCCTGGGTTCCCGGCGCGCACCGGCCGGTCGTCGCGTCGGGGAAGACGATGTGCGTCCGGTGGTTGGCGCTGTCGAGGTTCTGGCCGTCCCAGCAGCTCGGGAAGTCCAGCGTGCGCACCACCTGGCTGCCGCGCGGGCAGAGCGGGTACTTGTCGGGGCTTTGCCGGTTGGTGAACCCGGTGCAGCTCCACGACGCCTTCGCGTTGGTGCCGTTTTGGGTGAACGACTTGGCGTTGCCGGTGATGACCCGGAGGAACCGCGGCATCTCGACGACCTTGCTCTGCGGGTTGCCGCGGAACTGCAGGATCGCCCTGGTCGGGCGGAGGATCGTCCCGATGTTGCCGTCCTGGCCGTTTTGATCGCTGCCCTCCGCGATCGACCGCAGCACCGGCCAGAAGTACACGGACCTGTCCGCGCGGTTGTCGCAGGTGGTGTCGGCGGCCGCGAGACTTTCGTCCGTCGAAGTGTTGTCGGTCGAGGTGTTGCCGACGTAGTCATGCGTGTGTTGCGCGCCGTTCGGAACACCGGGGGACACGATGTAGTTGTCGGGGTTGCGGTGGCCGTCGGCGTTCGTACCGCAACGGGAGACGAACGTGCCGCGCGAGGCGTTCCGCCCTGGCCGGGGCGCCCGCGCGACCCGGTCGAACTCCCGGACGTTGACGAAGTCGGCCTCGACCGGCCCGGTCGGCTGCGCCGACGGAGTGGCGCTGGGCTCGCCGCCGTCGCCGGGTGATTCGCTGGGACACGGCGGAGCGCCCGGCTCGCTCGGCTCGGCACTTGGCTCCGCGCTGGGCTCAGCGCTCGGCTCGGCACTCGGCTCAGAGCTTGGGTCGGCCGGCTCGCTCGGCTCGGCGCTCGGCTCGGCCGGCGCGCTGGGCTCCGCGCTCGGCTCGGCGGGGTCGCCGGGGGATTCGCTCGGGTCGACGGCGGCGGGACGTAGCCGCGTCGACGAACTGACGTGTCGAATTTGCGTGGTGGTCTGCCGCTGTGCCGCCGCGCTCTGCGACGGCGACGCGGGT
>CALAED010000540.1 GCA_937891035.1 uncultured Thermomonosporaceae bacterium
TGACGTCCAAGACATGGTCGATCCGATCCCCCCACCCCGCCACCGAGAGCCAGCCGGTCTGGTCGAGCAACAGTCCGCGGCCGCCGTGCGTCAGTTCGTACAGCCGACCGCGCTTCAGCTTCACGTCCCGCAGCCGCCGGCCGAGCAGGTCATGTCCCTCGCCGAAGTCGTAGCGGACCGCGATCGCGCTGATCTTCTCGATCAGGTATCGGGTCACTTCCTCGAAGTCCATCAGTTCCGACACCAGCCGGCGTACTGCCTGAGGGCCCGGCTCGGGGGACATCAGCACGACCTGCGCGCGGGTGTTGTCGAGTACGGCGGCGGCCGCGGGGTGCCGTTCGGTGTGGTAGCTGTCCAGCAGCCCTTGCGGCGCCCAGCCGGCGACCTGGGCGGCCAGTTTCCAGCCGAGGTTGAACGCGTCCTGGATGCCGAGGTTGAGCCCCTGCCCGCCCGTCGGCGGGTGGATGTGCGCCGCGTCGCCGGCCAGCAGCACCCGGCCGACCCGGTAACGCTCGGCCAGCCTGGTGGCGTCGCCGAAGCGCGACAGCCAGCGCGGAGAGTGCACACCGAAGTCGGTGCCGGCGAACGCCCGCAGCTGCTGCTTGACCTCGTCGAGGGTCGGCGGGACCGTACGGTCCTCGGCCACCTTCGCGGCGGGCGCGAGGACCCGGTACATCCCGTCCCCGATGGGCATGGCGCCGAACGCCTTGTGGGTCTTGCGGACTTCGGTCACCACGGCGTCCAGCTCCTCCTGTGGTAGCGCGACCTCCATCTCGCCCAGCAGCCACTCGGACCTGGCGGGCTCGCCGGGGAAGCCGACGCCGAGCAGCTTGCGCACCGTGCTACGGCCGCCGTCGCAGCCAACGAGGTAACGCGAGCGCAGCCGAGTGCCGTCGGCCAGTTCGACGCTCACCCCGTGGTCGTCCTGGCTCAGCCCGACCAATTCGTGGCCGCGCCGGATCTCGGCACCGAGCTCGGCGGCGCGCTCGGCCAGCAGGCGGTCGGTGGTGGGCTGCGGAATGCCGAGGACATATGGGTGCGCGGTGTCCAGCCGGTCTGGAGGCGGCTTGGTGATGCCGGCGAAGAAGCCGCCGAGCGGGTGGCGCCGGCCGAGCGCGAGGAATCGCTCCAGCAGACCACGCTGGTCCATCACCTCGATGCTGCGCGCGTGCAGACCGAGCGAGCGGACGACCTTGGTCGGCTCCGCGTCCTTGTCAAGCACGAGCGCGTGCACGCCGTGCAGCCGCAACTCGCCGGCCAGCATCAAGCCGGTCGGCCCGCCGCCGGCAATGATGACGTCAAACATGTACCCCCCATGCGTTTCGACCGCGAGACCTGCGGCACTCCCCATCGCGGCGCCGAGTCCGCCGTCGGTTCGGCGTTAAGCGAGGCTTCGACGTCGACGAGAGGCAAGTACTTCGAAAGTCGTGAACTCCGCAGGTGCTGGCTCCGGCAGCCGATTCTGCGGCACGACCCGGGTCTTGCCGCAAGCCCCCCAGTGCGCTATATATTGAAAATGGCAGGGAGTGCGTATTCTCCTTGCCTTTGTTGTCTGACGAGTTTGTTGTCTGACGCGCTTTTGCTGAAGCGTCGCCGCGCCCATGCACGGCGCTGCGGGGGGCGCGGAGCTGATCTGCCTGCCAATGCCTCGTCACCCGCTTCCAGCATGGAATTTCTTCCGCGCTGCAATCAGAGCCCGGGACGGATCATCGGCAGCGGCTGTGTCGAACGCGGCCATGGGTCGGAGGATGGTCGGCCCGACTTACTCAGGCCCGAAATGCTAACTGCGGTGCCGAGAAGGCCGGCGCCGGCGACCATGCCGGCGGCGTGGCCCTGCTCCGGTTTCGGCCGGCCAGAGCGCCGCAGTGCCCCCGCCGTGCAACGACCCGTCACACTAACCTTGTTGGCACGCATCCACGCGTCAGGACGAACGATCTCGTTCGGCGAGATGCATGTAGCCTCACTGGCCGACGCGGCCGTCGATGCACTCTCGCAACAGGTCCGCGTGGCCGCAGTGCCGGGCGTACTCCTCGATCCGGTGCACCAGCAGCTCCCGGACGGCGATGGCCTCCTTGCCCACACGTACGCCCAGATCCGAGTACTCAGCGAGCACGGCGTCGGTTGGCTACCTGCTCACGGGCCAGGTCGGCGTATGCGGCATCGACCACCGCCTGCTCGGCGACCGCTCTGTCGAAATCGCCGCCGGCGTACAGCTTCGACGGGGGCTCGCCTGGCAGGATCCAGCCGCGCCAGTCCCGCTCTACCTCGGCGAGGTGCCGCAACAAGCCAAGCAGCGACATGGTCGACGGCGGCACAGACCGGCGGGCCAGCTGTCCCGCATCGAGACCCTCACACTTCATCAGCAGGGTGAGCCGGTAGCTCTTCAGGTAGTCCTGCAGCGTCGCCAGCTCGCCTTCCGGCCTGTCCCCGGCGCTGTCACGTGGATCGTCATCAGGGTCTACCCACATGTCCGGGTAGACGATTGCCCGACTCCACCGTTGGGTTTGGCCGCTCACCTTGACCATGTTGGACCTCGGCCACCTCGGCGCGCCAACGAATTTTCAGTGGATCCGAGCTCCGCGTGCTCCCGCCGCCGGGCCAGATGGTGACCCCGGCCGACAAGACGCGCGGCGTGTTCAGCTTCTACAACGAGATCACACGCACTTCCGAGCGGACCTAGGAAGTTCTAGCGGCATTTCCGAGCCGAGATCATCAAGTAGACGAGGTTGCTGTACGTCGCCCGACATACTCTTGCCCGATCTCTGAAGGGAGCTTGACCTGGTTTCGCGCTGAGCGTCGGTCACCTCCGCAACAGGGCGATGCCCCGACTGGCTATTCGCCATGCCCCTATCCGCGCGCTGGTAGGGGCACAAACCTCGTCGCGGGCTGGTTCGAGCGATCGTTCCCAACCGGCGCACGCGGATGTGTCCTCGGGGCAAGGCGAGTCTCCACGTGTTACAGCTGCGGAAACATCCGTCGCACACGCCCGGCTTCGCCGGCAAGGCTGCTGCCGATGCCTGCACCGTTCGCCGCGCGTTGACACCCGCCCATAGCTGATAAAAGATGCTCCCCTCAATCAAGAGGCCCATGGGTCACGAAAGGGAACGATTATGAAACTGCGCATCAGGTCAACTCTTGCACATCTGGCCTTAGGCGCCCTCGCGGCGACCGCAGGCATCGTCGTGACCGCGTCACCGGCGCAAGCTTTCGGTGCGGAGGTCCTCGGGTGTCGGGTCTCGCCCGGGCCCGCCACTGCATTTACCAATCCGTGTGTCAACAAAGTGGGGGCGACGACCTACAACGCCGGCTTCTGGCTCCAGAACCTAGCGGGACCCGGCTACACATTTTCCTGGAGCTGGAGCGGCGGACCGGTCCTCGGCATTGTGGCGGGATGCACGTCAACCAGCGACGGCTGCGGCCTTCGCGTCGCCAACAGCGACACCAGCGTCCACGTGACCGTCACCTACAGCCAGGGCGGGCAGACCGCCAGCCGGTCGGCAACCGCCATCATTCGGCAATTCTGCGGAACCGTTCTCTGCTAGTGCGATAGCGGAGACACCCCGGCCGGGCCCGGACACGCGGTGCGAGGGCCCGGCAATTACCTGTTTCTTGCACGCCCAACATCGCCCTGTCTTGGCGCCGCTCAGCAGGTTGTCAACGTGAACGGTTGTGTGGGTTGTTGCTCTACTTCTCTGCTGTACCGTGCTGTCCGGACAGCACTCTATCGAGGGCAAGCGAACCCGGAGCGCAGGGCCGGCTAGGGCCTCAGCAGACAGTGGTACGTCAATCGGAAGGGTGAACGGCCGGCTGGTGCTCTCCAGCCAGTACGGGCCGCCGATCGCCTCATCTCGCCGCGCGCCGAGAGGGGCCAGCAGCTCGGCGTGCAGGAGTCGGCATTGCGGCGAGGATCTCTCAAGAATCTGCTTACCTACGGTAATTAACTGATCACAATTGGGAATAAGGCACGGCGGGGCCCACCAGCGAACTAAGGAGGCACCATGCCTGACACCCACCACCAAGCCCACCACGCCACCACCTCCCGTACTACCTCTGCCTGTGCCACCGCTGCCCGAGGTGTCCGCGTCCTGGTGGCGGGGGCGGTGCTGACTGCCGGCACCGTCGCCGGGGTCACCGCCGTCACCACGGCCACCTCACCGGCTGCCGCCACTGTGTCCATTGGTCTCGAAGGTCCGGCGGCGGGAGCAGCGGGTATTGGTCTTCTCGACAAACTCATTAACCTTAAACTCCTCCTGAAATTCCTCAACTCAGAGGCGGGCCTTCCCGCGAAGAGTCTCAGGGAAGATTGATCACGTAACGGCCCTTGGTCTCTAACGCAGGGAGAGGCCAAGGGCCGTGCTCGTCGCGCCCCAAAGAATCGCCTAGCTTCGTGAGGGCCGCCCTCGTGCTCTCTGAGGTCGCCTCCGTGTAGATCTCCATAGTGACGCTGATTTGGCTGTGCCGGAGGATTTGCATTGCCACGCGGGGATGCACGTCGGGCGCGGCTAGCCGTGTGTCCCAGATGTATCCCACGTCCGAGCCGGTCAGCGGTCTAGGGATACTAGGGATACATGGGATACCCACAGCGCCTGACCCGCCAAGACACGTGCAATCTCTCCCATGCTAGTGATGACCTCGTTGGCACCGGCCAGACGGAACTTTTCCCGCTTGGCGAGCCTATTGGCGTAGCCGATGGCAGGTGTCCCGGCTGCCTTTGCTGCCTCAATGTTTGATAGCGAGTCGCCGACTAGCGCGCAACTGGACGGCTCTACGCCGAGCGCAAGAACCGCTGACCATATGGGCGTGGGGTTTGGTTTCATCTGGGAAGGCTGTGCGTATCTATGACCGATTATCGGATAGATGTAGCGGTCAAGTCGATGCGCAGACAAATAAGCGAAAACTGCATCCGCTGAGTGTTGCTGATGATTGCTACGGGCAAACCGTTCTCTCGCGCAGCCACTATGACCTCACGCGCATAGGGTGTCGGGCGGGCTGTAGTGGCGGCCTTTAGCTCGGCAGCGCAGAGAGCGTCCTCGATTTGAGATGTAAGCTGCGAATCTCCAAGCGTACCTACCCAGCGCAAGACCTCCAAGGGGTCTGTTTCGCCGCTGATCCGGTCGGAAGCTCTGCCGAGCGCGCTTCACGGCCTCCTGCGCTACGCCATATCGCGCTGCGAGCTCCGGCTGTGAGGGCAGCTTGTCGCCAGGGCTGAGCTTGCGCGTGAGGATCGCAGCCCGGAGCTTGTTCGCGATCTGCTGTGACGCCTGCCGTGGGTCGTCGGGGTCCAGATGACCGAGGAAGTCAAGGTTTGCATTCACCCGTGCGCAAAGGCGGAGATACGAAGACGAGGAAGAGCCGACGAACCTTGGCCCTTCCGGATGAAGTCGTACGGGTCCGCCTCGCCCACCAGAACAAGCAACAAGCGATTCGATCCCGCGCGCTCGCAAATCAGCGATGGACAGAGAATAATCTCGTCTTCTGCGACCGCTACGGCAAACCCTTGACCGCACAGAGCGTCCGGCGAACGCTGGCCGTCGCCCTCCGGATCGCTGACCTACCGGTCGAGTGGACGCCTCGGGAGCTTCGGCACAGCTTCGTCTCGCTCATGTGTGACAACGGCGTGCCCATCGAGACCATCGCGGATCTCTGCGGGCACTCCGGGACAGCGGTGACCGAAGAGGTCTACCGGTTTCAACTCAAGCCGGTGATCCGTACGGGCGCCGAACCCATGAATTCGATCTTCGGGTCGAAGTCAGTCCGCGTAAGTCCAAGTAAGTCGCGTGACGTTGGCTCCCCGTTTGGCTCCCCGAGGCTTTGCAAGATCGAAAAAGGGGCTCCGGATTCCTCCGGAACCCCTTCTCACCTGCGGGAATCTGTCGGGGTGGCGGGATTTGAACCCACGACCTCTTCGTCCCGAACGAAGCGCGCTACCAAGCTGCGCTACACCCCGGTGGTGGCGCGCGGGGAGGGTACGCGGCCCTTTCCGGCGCCTCGATGAGTTTAGCGGATGCGGCGCGGTGCTGCGTTCCCTTGGTCGACGGGGATGAGGGTGAGGAGGGAGGCCTCGGGCGGGCAGCAGAAGCGGACCGGGGCCGTGGGAGAGGTGCCGAGCCCGGCCGAGACGTGGAGCCAGGCGCCGGCGTGGCGGTGGAGGCCCTTGACGCGGGCGGGTTCGATGCCGCAGTTGG
>CALAED010000541.1 GCA_937891035.1 uncultured Thermomonosporaceae bacterium
GCGCGCCGCCACTACCGCGGAGCAGGCGGGGGATCAGATCCCACTCCAACAACGCGGCGCTCTGTACTACGACCTGGCCTACCTGCACTTCGTGCACGGCGAGCACGACCAGACCGACGAGTGGTTCGCCCGCAGTGTCGAGGTGTCTGAGCAAGCCGGCAACACCGCCGGCGCACACATCTCTCGCCTAGTCTGGATGCGCGTCCGTTTACTCCGGGAGGCGGTCACGCCACAGGAGTACCGGGCCGCGCACGACGCCGCGCTAGCGTACTTCGCCAGCGACGAGGCATCCGGCCCGCACGTGGCCCGCTGGCAGATGAACGTCCACGCCCACCTGCTCGACTTCGCGCTCCTCACCGAGGACACCGAACTCGCCCAGGCCAAGCTCGAACTCATCGAAGAGGATCCCTGGATCCGCGAGGTCGGGCGAACCGACCTGGTCGCCAAGTACCAGGCCCGGGTCGCCACAGTGACGGGCGACTCCGCTCGCGCGGTACGTCTGTTCGCCGCCTATCTCAGCGAGCACCTCACCGATCCACCCTCTTCGCTCGAAGAGCTCTCCCGCGACCTCTACTACTACGGTCGTGCCCTGGCCGATTCTGGCGATCCGGACGCGGCCCGCCGCATGTGGGGGCTCGGCCTGCGCACTCCCGACAACGCCGCCAACTGGCCATGGAAACCCCGCATCCGCACCGCACTCGCGGACCTGGAATAACCCTTGGCGTCAACGCGGCCGAGGAGGCCGCATCCCCGGGCCTTTCCGTCGACGGCGCGCCAGCGCCGGTCGTGGCGGCGCGGCAAAGATCGGCGTGCGGTGGAATGATGAGCGTGATGGATCCGCGGCGGCGCATTCCGCGCACCGATGTCGTGCTCGACGACCCTCAGGTCGTCGAGGCGGCCCGCGGTGTCGGCAGGACGACGGTGAAGACCATCGTGGCGGACGTGCAGCGACGGGCCAGGGCCGGTGAGATCCCGCCCGACGATGTGGTCGCCGCCACGGTGTCGGCGCTCGCCCGCAGCGGGCTCCGGCCGGTGATCAACGCCACCGGGGTGATCGTGCACACCAACCTCGGCCGGGCGCCGCTGTCGGCGGCCGCGACCCGGGCGGTGACCGCCGCCACCGGCCCCACCGACGTGGAGTTCGACCTCGACACCGGCGAGCGGGCGCGGCGCGGCCGGACCGCGCTGGCCGCGCTGGCCGCCGCCGTGCCCGACGCCCAGGACGTGCACGTCGTCAACAACAACGCGGCCGCGCTGGTGCTGGCCGCGACGGCGCTGGCCGCCGGCCGGGAGATCGTCGTCAGCCGCGGCGAGATGGTCGAGATCGGCGACGGCTTCCGCCTGCCCGACCTGCTCCAGTCCACCGGCGCGCGGCTGCGTGAGGTCGGCACCACCAACCGCACGACCGCCGGCGACTACGCCGCCGCGATCGGCGCCGAGACCGGGTTCGTGCTCAAGGTGCATCCGTCCAACTTCCGCGTCGAGGGGTTCACCGCCGCGGCGTCCGTTGCCGAGCTCGCCGCGCTGCCCGTGCCGGTGGTGGCCGACATCGGCTCTGGGCTGCTCGCCCCCGAACCGCTGCTGCCCGACGAGCCCGACGCCGCCACCGCGTTGCGCGCCGGGGCGGCCCTGGTGACCGCGAGCGGCGACAAGCTCCTCGGCGGTCCGCAGGCCGGCCTCATATTCGGCCGCGCCGACCTGGTGACGCTGCTGCGGCGGCACCCGCTGGCCCGCGCGGTCAGGGTCGACAAGCTGACGCTGGCGGCGCTCGAGGCCACCGTCCGCGCCGCGGCACCACCGGTGCTGCTGGCGCTGCGCACCGACGCGGCCGCGCTCCGGCCCCGCGCGGACCGGCTGGCGCGGCGGCTGGCCGCCGTCGGCGCCGAGGTCGTCGACAGCGTCGCCGCCGTGGGCGGCGGGGGAGCGCCGGGGCGCGAGCTGCCCAGCGTCGCGCTCGCCCTGCCCGAAGAGCTGGCCCGCCCGCTGCGCCTCGGCGAGCCGCCCGTCGTCGGCCGCGTGCTGCGCGGCCGGCTGCTGCTCGACCTGCGTACGGTCCCGCCGGATCACGACGACGCGCTCGCCGCCGCGGTGCTGGCGGTGACGGCATGTTCGTGATCGCCACCGCCGGCCACATCAACCATGGGAAGTCCACGCTGGTCCGGGCGCTGACCGGCATGGAGCCGGACCGCTGGGCGGAGGAACGCCGCCGCGGGCTGACCATCGACCTGGGCTTCGCCTGGACGACGCTGCCTTCTGGGCGGCGGCTTGCCTTCGTCGACGTGCCCGGCCACGAGCGGTTCGTCACCAACATGCTGGCCGGGGCCGGTCCGGCGCCCGCCGTCATGCTCGTCGTGGCCGCCGACGAGGGGTGGCGGCCGCAGTCGGCCGAGCACCTGGCCGCCCTCGACGCGCTCGGCGTGGGGCACGGCGTGCTCGCCGTGACCAGGGCCGACCTCGCCGCGCCCGAGCCGGCGCTGCGCGAGGCGCGGGCCCGGCTGGCCGGCACGGCCCTGGCCGGCATCCCCGAGGTGGCGGTGAGCGGGCAGACCGGGCAGGGCGTACCGGAGCTCCTCGCGGCCCTCGACGACCTCGCGGCCGCGATGCCGACCCCGGATCCGGCGGCGCCGGTCCGGCTGTGGATCGACCGCGCCTTCACCATCCGCGGCGCCGGGACGGTCGTCACCGGCACCCTCACCGCCGGCACGCTGCGGACGGAGGACGAACTGGTCCTCGCCGGTCCCGGCGACGCGGCGCGGGTACGGGTGCGCGGTCTGCAGACGCTGGGCGAGACCACCGGTGAGACCGGCGCGCCCGCGCGGGTCGCCGTCAACCTGCGCGGGGTCGCCCGCACCGACATCACCCGCGGCATGACGCTCCTGGCCCCGGGCGCCTGGCTGACCACCGACACCCTCGACGTACGGATCGGCGGCGGACCGGCCGCGGGGGAGCGGCGGCGGCCGTCGCGTGATCACGATGGCGCACGGGCGCAATGGCGCGAGGGCGTCTTCCACATCGGGTCGGCCGCGGTCCCCGGCCGGCTGCGGATCCTCGGCGGCGACATCGCGCGCCTCATCTTGAGCCGGCCGCTGCCGTTGCGCATCGGCGACCGCGGCCTGCTGCGGGGCGTGGGCGCCGGCATAGTACGGGTCGACGTGCTCGACGTGCGCCCGCCGGAGCTGGTCCGCCGTGGGGCGGCGGCCGCGCGGGCGCGAGAGCTGGCGACCGGCACCCCGACGGCGGCCGACCTGCTGCGCCGCCACGGCTTGCTGCGCCGCGGCGAGCTCACCGCGATGGGCCTCGCCGCGCCGGCCGAGCCGGTCGCCGAGGACTGGCTCGCCGACCCCGAGCATTGGGAATCGCTGGCCGAACGGCTGCGCGCGCTGGTCGCCGACTACGCCGGTCGGCACCCGCTCAACCCGGCGATTCCCGTCGACGCCGCCCGTACCGCTTTGGACCTGCCGGCACGCGGTCTCGTCGAGGCACTGGTCCGGCCGCCGCTCCGGCTGGCGGCGGGGCGGATCAGCGTGCCGGGCACCTCACTGCCCCACCACGTGCTCGCCGCCGTCGAGCTGATCCGGGCCGATCTGGCGGCCGCGCCGTACCGTGCCCCCGCCGCCGCCCGGCTCACGGAGCTCGGGATCACCGACGCCGCGCTGGCGGCGGCAGCGCGGGCCGGGCTGTTGCTGCGGATCGCCGACCACGTCGTGCTGGGCCCGGGCGCCGACGTCGCGGCCGCCGCCGTGCTCGCCGAACTGCCCCAGCCGTTCACCGTGAGTGAGGCCAGGATCGCGCTCGACACCACGCGCCGGGTCGCCGTGCCACTGCTCGAACACCTCGACGCGAAGGGTCTGACCCGCAGGATCGACGCCGACCGGCGGGTGATCGTGCATGGAGTCTCGGCAGCTGGGTAAGCAGCGAGAGATATACGGGGAGTGAGCGGCGGTCCGCGACAAGCGCGCCGTGGTCGGCCGCTTGACCGCGCTGTGACCGGCCGTTACCGGCCGTGCCGGGGCGATGACCAAAGGTGGGGGCGCGCATGGGAGTCGGCGACTGGATTCGATCATGGCCGGTGTACCGGCAGCTCAGCGGCTCTGACTCCAGCGGCCGCGGCGCCGCCGCGCGCAGCGCGCACACCGACGCGCTGCGGTCGCGGGTGGCGGCCGCCGACGAGGTCGTCCGGTCCGTCTGCCCCTATTGTGCGGTCGGCTGCGGCCAGCGCGTCTACGTCAAGGACGGGGCTGTCACCCAGATCGAGGGCGACCCCGACTCGCCGATCTCGCGCGGCCGGCTGTGCCCCAAGGGCGCGGCCAGCCTGCAGCTGACCACCGGGCAGGCGCGCCGCTTCGACGTCCTTTACCGGCGTCCGTACGGGACCGACTGGGAGCGGCTCGATCTCGACACCGCGATGGACATGATCGCCGATCGGGTGATCGCCGCGCGACGCGATGGCTGGCAGTGGAACGATCCCGCCGGCGAAGCCGAGGGCCCGCGCACCCGCCGCACCCTCGGCTTCGCCAGCCTGGGCGGGGCGACGCTCGACAATGAGGAGAACTACCTCATCAAGAAGCTGTTCACCGCGCTCGGCGCCATCCAAATCGAAAACCAGGCGCGTATTTGACACTCCGCCACCGTCCCCGGTCTGGGGACCAGCTTCGGGCGCGGCGGCGCCACCACCTTCCAGCAGGACCTGCAGAACGCCGACTGCATCGTCATCGAGGGCTCGAACATGGCCGAGTGCCATCCGGTCGGCTT
>CALAED010000542.1 GCA_937891035.1 uncultured Thermomonosporaceae bacterium
CGGACGGGCGGCTGGAGCGGCTGGAGCTGGCACCCCGGCTGATGCGGATGGCGCCCGAGCAGCTGGCGCCGCACCTCATGGAGGCGGCGAACGTGGCGCTGGACGACCTGCGCGCCAAGACCCCGGCCACCGACGAGGACTTCGCCGTCGATCCCGCTGCGCTTGTGGAGCGGCTCGGCGAAGTGGCCGATCAGGGGCTGGCGCGAATGGCGTTCATCAGCCAGGGATTGACCGACGCCATCGGGCGGATCTCGCGGCAGGCGCACGTCAGCGGCGATCCCGGCGATCAAGGTCTTGAGCATCTGCTGACGCTGGCGCGGCGCACCGCCCAGGCGGCGGCCGACCCCGCCACGCCGAACGAGGCGGCGCCCGTACGGGGCTTGGGTGCCGACGCCGCCGGCCTGGTCACAGTGGAGGCCGGCCGCGGCGAGCGTGTCGAGGCGATTGCGCTCGAACCGCGGGTGATGCGGACGGGTTCGTACGAGCTGGGTGAGCGCGTGGTGGTGGCGGTCAACGCGGCGCTCGATGACGTGCGGTCCAAGACGCTTGAGCAGACCGGCGCGGCGGCCGGCCGGACGGACCTCACTGAGCGGGTGCAAGCGGTACAGGACCTCAGCCTGCAGCACATGCGCGCGTACAGCCAGGCGCTGAGCGCGTTGATGTCGAGCATCGAACGGCGCTGACCGGCCCCCGATCGAAGAAGACGAGGAAGTGAGCCGATGCCAGGAGAGCTGCAGGTCGACTTCGAGGACATCCACCGGGCAGGTGCCGGAATCGCCTCGTCGGCGCAGGCGCTGCAGGCCAAGGTGCAGGCCTTCCAGGCCGAACTCCAGAGGTTCGGGCAGCCGTGGGGCAACGATGACGTCGGTTCACTGATCGGGATGTGCTATCAGGCGATCTACGAGGTGGCCATGGAGTGTTTCGCCGACAACATCGGGGAGCTGGCTGGGCAGGCCGAGGGTGTGCAGGCGATGGCCGCCACGTACCGGGAGGCTGAGGACGCCTCCGCGATCGAGGTCAACAGGGTCCGCGACATCCTCGGATAGAGCCGGATAAAGCCGAATAGGGGCGTCATGGGGTTGCAGCTGCCGGGCGAGCTGGTCTCGCTGTTGTCGATGCTGGGCTACACCTGGCCGCAGGCCGACGAAGAGAAGTTGTTCGAGATGGGACACGCCTGGATGAACTTCGCGGGCAGTTTCCCCGAGTCGTTACAGGACGCCAACGCACAGGCGCAGCGGGTCTGGTCGGGCAATCAGGGAGCGGGCATAGACGCCTTCCGGCAGGCGTGGTCGGACCAGGACGCGCCGTCGTCCACCCTGCGGGACGCGGTCACCGCCGGCAACATCATCGGTGCCGGGCTGATGGTGTGCGCGGGGATCGTGCTCGCCCTGAAGATCAACGTCATCGTCCAGCTGGTGCAGTTGGCGATCGCGATCGCCCAGGCCATCGCCACCGCCGCCGTGACGTTCGGCGCCTCGCTGGCCGAGATCCCGATTTTCAAACAGATCACCAGCATGATCATCGACCAGCTCATCAACATGGCTCTCGAGGCGATCCTCAATGGCTAGGGCGGCGGCCGGCGCCGGCAGGGGAATCTTCAAGGCCGCGGAGCCGTGGCTGCGGAGGTTGCTGCGCGGATCGCGCCGTTCCTACAGACACGACATGATCCACAATCCCGGGCCGTTGGCGGCGCGGCGGGGAAATCCGGCGGCCAATTTCGCGGGTGGCCGGTACAACGAAATCACGCTGCCCAGAGACACGACGCTGTACCGGGCCGGCCAGTCGGGTACGCCACTCGGCCAGTGGTTCACACCGGACCCGCCGCGTTCGGTGGCGCAGGCGCGCATCGACACCGCGGTGCTCCCGCACTGGATCGACCCGAAGACGGGTGCGAGCGCCGGCTCCTCGCCGCTCGATACCGCCTATGCCGTCCAGTTCCCGGCGGGGACCCGCATATATCATGGTCCAACCGCCAATCAGGGCGGCGTCTATGTCGGGGGCGCCGAACAGATCTTTGTTCCCGAGCCATGGAATATACCGGGCCACAGAGTTCTTGGATCGAGGCCATTGCGATGAGCGCTGACGCAACGGCGGAGCGGCTTTCCCGAGCCCAACTCGCCGTCACCGAGTTGATCGATATCGTGCATGCCGAGGGGCGCCCCGGCACGGAGGCCTGGTATCGCATGCTGCTCGACATGCGCGACACTCTCGCCGATTCCACCAAGACTGACGAGCGCGCGCTCGCCGAGACGGCCACCATGTTCGACGCGCTCTACGCCGGGCCGCGCAATTTCTCTGAATTCCATATCTGGCGGACCGACGAGCCGGAACGATTGGCGGCCAATAGGCGGCTGACGCAGGTAGTCGACGAGTTGGAAAGCGCCCTGCGCACCGCGTGAACGCACAGAACCAGGCGATCAGGAGAGAGTGCCATGCCGTTTCCAAGCAATGGGGTCGAACAGACACTGGCGGCGGCTCGGGCCGGGGAGGTAACCGACGAGCGGCTCCTCGACTCGCTGGCCGAGGCTGACTTGTGGGTGCCGTTGCCGGCGGGCGAGTCCGAGGGCCGGGGCGCGCTGCCGATCATGGTGATCGACGACGTCGAGTACGTCGTCGTCTACACCTCCGAGGAGCAGTTCAAGCTGTGTGCCGGCAAGTATTCGGCCGCGGTGACCCCGGGACGTGCCTTCGCGCGATCGCTGCCGCCCGAGCTGGGCATCGCCGTCAATCCGGGCGGAGAGGTCGGGCTGCCCATCCAGCCGGTCGGCGTTCAGGTCATTCGTGGCGAAGAGATCCCGGCCGACGCCGGGAGCCAGATCCTCCTCGGCGAGCCCGCCGAGGAGCCGTCCGCGCTGCTTGACGTCCTTCGCGGCGCCTTCGCCGCCGTCCCCGAGATCGCCTCGGCGCGCCGCGCCTGGAGCAAGGTCGGCGACCAGCAAGAGGGTCTGTTGCTGGGCATCGAGCTCACCCCGGATGACGAGCGAACCCGGCGATCCGCCCTTGAGGCCGTCACCGCGGCGCTGGCCCGGTCCCCGGTCTCCCACCCCGTCGACTCGGCCTTCCTTGGCGACCCGGGCGACCCGATCGCCGCCTGGTTCGTGAGGAACACGGAGCCCTTCTATATCCGCTCCGCATAACCGTCGATGACAACTCAATGGTGAAATGGCATCCGCCAAGGGGAGCAGGACGGGGCGGAGCCAAAGGCGTCTTCAAGGCGGCCGAGTTCCTCGGCTGGGCGCGAAGACACGGATATGGTGCCCCTCCCACTGCCGCTCTCTCGCACCGCCGGGTTTTGACCGTAGGCTCCGTCGCTCGAGGCATCAGCCGCAAACGAGAGTTACGCGTCCACATGGATGAAGACGGCTTGCTCCCCGAGTTCGGGCCGACAAAGGACCCCCGTTCCCGCGACTGAGGCCGGAACGGGGGTCTTTCTTCGTGGTCGACCTATAGGTCCAGGTCACCAGACTTGACGTGACCGAGGAGCGAGGACAACGCGCGGCGGCTGACGACCAGCCGGGGTCCTTCGGGGTTCTTGGAATCCCTGATGCCCACGGCGGTGGTCAGGTCGGCAAGTTCCACGCACGTGCCGCCCTCGGAGCCGCTATAACTGCTCTTTCGCCACGTGATCGCCATCGAACTCCGGATGTTCACATACCCTCCATGATGTCGTGGATGAGTTGCTTCGTGGCGTCGACCGGCATGGCCACGGACCTGACGAGGTCGAACCAAACCTTCAGCCCCTCGACCTGAGAGCTCAGTTCGACGACATGTCCGAGACCATTCGCACCCTCGACATAGCCGACATCCGGCTCGCCTTCGAAGCTGAAAATGGTGAATCCACCCGAAGGATAGACCTGTGCGCCCGTTGGGACGATGTGAATATTGATGTTGGGCAGCTGCGTCATGTCGAGGACATGCCGGAGCTGCTCCCTTGTAATTTCCGAGTCCCCGACGACCTCGCGAAGTGCGGCCTCGCGGATGACCAGCACTACCCATGGGGGGTCATTCTTCTGAAAGACAATCTGCCGGCTCATCCGGGACGAAACCATCTCATCGAGCGCACTGTCGCGCTGACCCGCCCGCAGCACCTGCCGGGCGTACGGCTCGGTCTGCAGCAGCCCGGTGACGAGGAGATGCTCGTAGATCCGGATCGACGTGGCGTGTTGTTCCAGGTCGGCATAAGGCCGGAACCACCCGGGCAGGCCTTCCTTGGCGGCGAGCGGTTGCAGCTCTTGGAAGGTCTCGCCGGTGGCGAAGAAACGGTCGATCTCGGCCGCCGTCTCCATCGTGGCGACCTGGGCCGCGGTCTCGATCTTGCTGATAAGGTCGCCCGAACAATGGAGCTCGTCGGCCAATTTGACTTGTGACAGCCCGCGCTCGTCGCGAAGTTTGCGCAGTTTGTAGCCGAAAAGCGCGGCCGCGGACTCTGTCGGATCTTGCCTCTTTCGATTGACCACGAGTTCGGCTCCAATCCATCGAGTCGCACCAAGTTGGCTCCAGTGGCGACGGTAGTCGCTCAGCGCGACGATATGGATACATCCAGCGACTTCGCTATGGAAGACCTGCGCCATGTCCCTGCCCCTGACCGACGAGCCGTGCCCGGAGCCGGAGATCGAGCTGTGCCCGGTCCCACAGGCCGCGAGTCAGGCCCGCGCGTTCGTCCGACATCAGCTGACCGAGTTCGGCTTTCCCGAGCTCGTCGACGACGGGGCGCTCATCGCGGTTGAACTCGTCACCAACGCGGTCAGGGAGGCGCCGAACGGGACCGTCCTATTGTCGCTGCGGCTGTCGGCCGGCCGGCCGGTCATCGAGGTGCGCGATCGCTCTCCGGTACTTCCCGTGATCAAGGACGCGGACTGCGTCGCTGAGAGCGGGCGCGGCCTGCGCATCGTCGGCGCGCTGGCCGCCGAGCTCGGTTGGCGCCGGGCCGGCCGCGGTAAGGTGGTCTGGGCCGTCCTGCGTACGCCTTAACCCGCTGTTCGCACCCTCGTCAGAGGCGAGGCCGCCGAGGTGGCACGGGATGCCGCGCGGGTAGGCTGCGGGCGATGAGCGAGAC
>CALAED010000543.1 GCA_937891035.1 uncultured Thermomonosporaceae bacterium
CATCAACGTCGTTGATCTCGGCCTGGTGTACGGCGTTGACATCTCCGACGAAGAGGTCGTGACGCTGGACATGACGCTGACCAGCGCGGCCTGTCCGCTGACCGACGTAATCGAAGATCAGGCGCACAGCGCGCTGGCCGGCCCCAACGGCATCGCCAAAGACGTCAAGATCAACTGGGTCTGGCTGCCGCCGTGGGGCCCAGACAAGATCACCGAGGAGGGGCGGGAGCAGCTCCGCGCACTCGGCTTCAACGTCTGACCGCGGCTGACCACACCTTCGTAGTCAGGGCGTCAGTGCGCGGATCAGGTCGGCCACGCGAACGACGCCGATGCAGCGCCCGACCTCGTCGACGACCACGAGATCGTCATAGGCTCGATCGCCGGCGTCGCCGGCGGCACGCAGCGCGGCGATGGCCGGTACGGTGCGCGGCACCGGCCGGGGCGGATCGGCGAGCCGGGATGCCGGCTTTCTGGCGTGCAGCGCATGCCCGTACGCTCCGGAGATGGCCAGCAAGAACCGCGTGCGGTTGATGCTGAAACGGGGCCGCTGATGCTCGTCGACGAGCACGATGCTGGTCGTGCCGCGTTCGGCGCCCAGGACGGTGAGCACACCATCGGCGGTCGCGGTGTGGGGCATCGTCACGGCCGGCAGCAAGAACTCCGTCACCCGAGGGCCGATGACGTCGGGCGGGATTTGGCCCGCCGCCGCGGGTTCGGGACCGATCGGGACCGGCACTTGGTTGGCGCCGGTCGCCGGTCGCCAGCCGGCGGGCGTGAGGAGCGGTCCCTGACCCAGCCGAACGTGCAGGGCGCGCAGACGCGCGAGTTGCTCTTCGCCCGCCACGCCGGGTGCGAGCACGTGACTGCCGATGCGCTGGGCCACCGTGACGAGAGCCTCCACGAGGGCGGAGTGGCGCGGGTCGGCCGCCGCCCGGCGGGCTAGCTCCACGTCGAGCTTCAAGATGTACGGCGGACCCTCGAGGAGCAGATCGAGCGGCGTGTGCGCGGCGCCCACTCCGGCGAACCCGGTCAGATAACCCGCCGTGTGCAGGCCGGAGATCGCGGACTGAAAGACGGGCCGTCGTGCCGGCGCGAAACCGCCGAACATGCACAAGATCACCTCATGTGGCCGCCGGCCGGTCGCGGCCAGTCCGTGGTGCAGTCTGGTGAGCGGCCCCCGGCTTTCCGCGACCGTTTCGGCGCGCAGCGTCAGTAGCAAGGGGAGGCGCGTCTTCGTCTCCGCCGCCATCCGTGCCGCGCGCAACACTCGCCGGACGTCGCCGTCGGCACGGTCAGGCGGGCGGCCGGACACCGACAGCGGGCCGGTGTCGCCTTCGTCCGGCTCGGGTCCGCCATGGGTCTCCACCGCGACGACCTCGCCGGTGTCCAGGTCGACGACGGGGGAGAACATCACATGCGCCGGGCTCCTGACGTCGGGTACGGCCACAGCTTGTATCCTGCCGCCGATAATGGGAGCGAATCACCGCTTGCGCGAGGAAATTCACAGACAATTCGCCATTGCGAAAAGTTTGTGAACGAGGGGACGGGCGACCATGGGGCCGGCGCGGCGACCCGCGGCCGGTGGCGGCCGCTGGCTGGAGGTGGGTCCCGGGGGCGTCGCCCGCTGGCTCGCCGGCTTCGGGGCTCGGCACGGTGGCGTCACCGAGGTCGCGTGCGGCGCGGAGATCGTGGAATTCCGCGGTGCGGACGGCGCCGTCGCCGAGTGCCACGTCCCGTTCCCGCCGTTGCCCGAACCGGACCACGACTGGGCGGCCGACTCGGCCGCTGACCCCGAGGCCGGCCCGGCGGCCGCGCTGGCGGCACATGCGGCGGCCGACCGGCTGGTCGGCGTGATCCTCGTCCGGCTCGGCGGGTACGCGGTCGGCGTGTTCGCCGGGGAGCGGCCGATGGCCGCCAAGGCGGGGGCGCGGCCGGTGCACGGCCGCACCAGCGCGGGCGGCTGGTCGCAGCACCGGTTCGCCCGCCGCAGAGACAAACAGGCCAGGGAGGCGCTGGCGGCGGCGGCCGCCACCGCCGCCGCCGTGCTCGGGCCCTACGAAAAGCGCCTCGATGCCGTGGTACTCGGCGGCGACCGCCGGGCCGTCGCCGCCGTGCGCGACGATGTTCGGCTCGCGCCGCTGTTCGCGCTCGCGGTGGACCCGTTTCTGAGCGTGCCCGACCCCAGGTCGGCGGTGCTGCTGGACACGCCGCGCCGCTTTCGCGCCGTACGGATCCGCCTCGTCGAGCCCGCCGGGCACCCCTGACTGATCGCTCCCCTCAGGCCGGCGGGTGCTACGCCAGGACGATGGCGGCGAAGCTCGCGCCGAAAGGGTCCTGGAGGAGGGCGAACCGTCCATACGGTGAGTCCTGCGCCGCCTTTTCGACCGTGCCGCCGGCCGCGGTGGCGGCCGCTACGGCGGCGTCGGCGTCCTCGACGGCGAAGTAGGTCACCCACCGCGACGTGCTGCGATCCGGCTGTCCCCAGATCCCGGCGACCGGATTGCCGTCGACGTTGACCGTCGAGTAGTCGAAGTCGGGAACCCCCATGGACTCGACCGGCCGCTCGAGGACCCTGCCGTAGAACTGGGTGGCCGCCCCCGAATCGGGGGTCTCCAGTTCGCTCCAGGCCATCGCGCCGGGCTCATCGCGGAGCCGTGCCCCGGTGTGGGCGCGGCCGTGCCACAGCCCGAACTGGCCGCCGTGCGGGTCGAGGGCCATCACCATGCGGCCCGAGTCCATGACGTCCATGGGCTCCATGATCACCGTGCCGCCGGCGTCGGCGATGCGCTTGGCGGCGCCGTCGCAGTCGTCGGTGGCGAAGTAGGTGTTCCACCAGAACGCGGTGGCGTCCGGGTCGGGGTTGGGCATGACCGCGGCGACCGGCTTCCCGCGCAGCAGGCACATCGTGTACCGGCCGGTCTCCGGCGGCCCCTCGTCGAACTCCCAGCCGAAGACCGCACCGTAGAACTCCTCGGCGCCCCGTAGGTCGGGGATGCCGAGGTCCACCCACGTCGGGGTGCCGTTCGCGGCGTTGCCCGTTATCTCAGTCACGTCAATCCCTCCGATTTCCCTCGTTACAGACCATCCTGAACCCGATGGATCTCCCATGACCGGTGATCCGATGGATCCGCGCTTATCGCTTACGTTGCACGCCTTGGCCAAGCTATGCAAAGAGTTGCTTGCAAAGAAACCTTTGTATGATGATGATGGTGGTATGACCGATGCGATCGAGCTTGATCCCCGGCGGCTGCGGGCGCTCGCGCATCCGCTGCGCGTGCGGCTGCTCGGTCTGCTGCGCACGGACGGGCCGGCGACCGCCACCCTGTTGGCGAAACGGGTCGGGGAGTCGAGCGGCGCCACCAGCTACCACCTGCGGCAGCTCGCCGCGTACGGCTTCGTCGAGGACGATCCGGAGCGCGGCGGCGCCGGCAGGCAACGATGGTGGCGATCCACCCACACCTCTACCGAGTGGCGCGACACCGACTCGACCTATGACGCCGAGCCGCACGGCGTCCTCGACGACTGGTCGCACCAGATGCTGCGCGCGCAGTTGCGCCAGGTCGAAAGGTGGCTCGCCGAGCGGACCGAGTGGGACAAGAGCTGGGTCGAGGCCGCCGACCTCGGCGATTGGACGCTCCAACTGACCGCCGCGCAGGTCACCGCCCTGCGGGAAGAGCTACACGCGGTGCTCCGCCGGTACCACGGGCCGCCCGCGGTGCCCGGCGCCGAGCAGGTTGTCGTCAACCTGCACCTGTTCCCGCGTCGCACGGACGGTCGTGCCGGGCCGTCCGCAGGAGGGTAGGGCATGGTGAGCGAACGGGGCCGGGCCAGTGCTCGGGGATCCGCGCGCCCTCGGCCTGATGCTCGGGCTGAGCGGCGCCGGCGCTATGGTGGGCGCTGCCTATGGCGTCCTGGGTGCGAGCGCCGGGATCTACCTGGCGGTGTGCCTCCATCCGTTCGTGGGGAAGGTCTGGCGCGGCCTCGACACCCGAATTTGCCTCTCGGTTCAACCGAATCAGTAAGGAAGATATACCTGCTCTGTCGCGGCGGCGAAATGGTATGGCCTACCGCCTTTACTTGCATTGTGGTAAGTAATTTTCCTGATTCGTGATTAAATAACATGCAACAGTTGTTATTCGACAGGAGTTTCTTGCCGGGGAAAATAACACAAGAGGTGAGATGGCATGGCATGCTCTTTCTAAGGCGATGAAGCGGTTTCCGCCGCATGACGGGCTGCGTCATGGCCGGTCTGTCCGAACTCCCGATGAGCTGGCCTTGATCACAGGAGCTCACACGTCATGCCCCTGAGGGTTCTGATCTGCCAGGAAACGCTGATCATAAGGGACGGGCTGCGCAGCATTCTCGAAGCCGAGCCGGACATCGACGTCGTGGAGACCACGGACAGCGGATTTCACGCGATCATGGTCATCCGCAGTGACCGTCCGGACGTGGTGGTCGTCGGCATCGCGCCGCGCGGCATATCGGGCCTGGAGTTGGTCCGGCGGCTGCAGAAGGAAAACCTCGACGAGCCGCCGCGGGTGGTCGTGTTCGGGATGAGTTTCAGTGACCAAATGGTCACCGACATGCTGCGGGCCGGCGCCAACGGCGTGCTGACGGGGGAGGCGAGCCGCGACGAGGTGCTGGCCACCATCCGCGCCGTGGCCCGCGGGCAGACGATGCTGGCGCCGGAGGTCACCGAGCGCCTCGTCACGTGGTTCCGCCAGCATCAGATCGGGCCCCTCGGCTCGGCGCGCCCGCCGGTGCCGGATCTGACCCCGAGAGAACGGCAGGTGCTCTTGCTCATCGCCCAAGGCCTGTCCACCGAGGACGTCGCCAAAGATCTCTATATCGGCATCAGCACCGTACGCACCTACCTGCACCGGCTGCGCACGAAGCTCGACCTCAAGGACCGGGCCCAGCTCGTCTCCTTCGCCTATCGCGCCGGCCTCATGGCCTCGTTGCCGCGCGATCAGGTGGGCCCGTCGGCGTCCTAGCCCCGGCCGCCACGGCCCGCGCCGTGACGGCGGCGCGGGTACGTTCTAAACACATGCCGCTGGTCGCCGATGCCGGGCGCGGTCGATCCTGCGCGCCGCCATCACCGCCTGGGCGCGCGTGGCCGCCGAGCGGACGCGCGTCGCTCCCGGCCTGGCGCCAGTCGTCCCGAGCGGACGGCGGCCGAGGTGGCGACCCGTCCCGTATACTGATTCCGTGCTCCCGAGCTGATAGGCCGACTCAGGCGCGCCGCAGTGGCTTCGCAGCCTCCGGCGCGCCGCGTTGTGCTGTCGGCCCCTCCCTTCTTCCCTGGAGCAATCTCACCGTGATCACCGCGACCGACG
>CALAED010000544.1 GCA_937891035.1 uncultured Thermomonosporaceae bacterium
GGTAGTGGTGGCCGCAGTGGTGTGCCACCGCGGAGATCCCGAAGGTCTCGGCCTGCGGCTCGATGGCCTCATACAGCGGCTGAATGAGCTCGTGGCGGCGCAGCCGGCACGCGGCGAACGCCAGGTTGTCCAGCGCGGAGCGCTGCGCCATGTTCTCCGGCGGGATCAGTCCCCGCTCTTCGATGATCCGGTCGAGCAGGGGCCCGGCCGCTTCGTCGTCCAATTCGCACAGGTAACGAAGCACGGCGTGGACGGGATCGACCTGCGGCGCCGGAGCCTTTTGGCGCAGCCGCCCGCGCTGCTCGCCCAGCCGCCCTTGCAGGCGCCGGATCTCTCCCATCTGTTCGGCGTGGAAGGCCGTCGCCTCCAGTCGGCGGCCGATCGCCGTACCCATCTCCAGCATCTCGGCGGACGCGCGCTCCGCCCGGGAGATGTCGCCGCGCATGATGATCAGGCCGGTCCGGCACATCTTGACCAGCCAGACGAACTGCGGCTGCGCCAGCCGCTGCGCCAGCTCCTCGGCCCGCTCCAGCGACTGGGCGACGCGCTCGAAGTCGCCGGTGTCCAGCGCCACCGGGATGCGCTGGAACGTCGCATGGAAGAGCGCGAGGTCGTGTCCGGTCCGCTCGGCGGCCCGGAGCATCTCCTCCCCGTACTGGATGCGCCGGTCCAGGGGCTCGGCGGGGATGACCGTGAAGCTGCGCAACCCCAGCCCGCTGACGATGGTCCGCGGATCCGCCGATCTGCGGGCCAGGGCGACCGCCTCGTCGCTGAGCGCGAACCGGCGATGGCCCTCCGGGGGCGCCGCCCAGGTGAGCTCGGCCGCCAGCTGAGCGGTCAGCAGCGCTCTGGTCCGTACGTCGGCGGGCGGGGCCAGCTCCCTGGCTCGGGTCAGCAGGTCGATGCGCTGGGGGTCGGCGAACGCGGTCGTGCTGTAGAACCCCCGGTCGCCGGCGAGCGCCGCCTCGATGATCACGTCCGTGCGGCCGATGTCCTCGGCGAGCTCGGCGGCTCGCATGATGGTCGCCCTGGCCTGGGGGTCGCCGGCCAGCCACATGGCCCGCCCGCACCACACGAGCGCCTCGGCGAGTCGTTCTGCCGAGGCGGCCGGCCCCTCCTCGAGCAGCTCGACGAGGTGCCGGCACCACACGACAGCCTCGCCGTGTGCGAGCCGCTCGCCGGCGTCTTCGGCCGCGCGTTCCACCGCGACGACGGCCTCGGTGATCCGCTGAGGGTCGCGGTCGCGCTCAGCGGCGGCCAGCAGGTGCGTCGCCACGACATACGGGCGGGTCTGCATGATCGTCGGTTCCGACGTGCGGAGCGCGTCGGCGACCCGTCCGTGCAGCAGCCCCGCTCGCGGCGACGACAGACCGTCGTAGATCGCCGTCCTGGTCAGCTCGTGCGAGAAGTGACACCAGCCGGTGGGCGGCATGCTCACCAAACCGGTCGCCAAGACCTCCTCAGCCGCCGTGAGGAAGGTGAGATGGTCGACGCCCATGGCGCCGCGCAGCGCCGCGGACGTCAGCTGCTCCCCGACCGCCAGGACGTTGACCAGGCGCCGGGCGTCGCGGCTCAGCCTGGACAGGCGCTCGCGCACCATCCGGGTCACCGAGTCGGGCACCGCCAGCCGGTCGAGGGTCCCGCCATCGGCCAGGTCCCGGACCACTTCGGTGACCAAGAACGCGTTTCCGCCGGTCACCTGATGTAGCCGCGCCGCGTCCTCCTTCGCGACCGGGACGCCGGGGCCGGTGACCGTCGACAACGCCGCCGTGACGTCGTCGAGCCCGAAGGGCGGGATGGGCAGGACCCGGCCTTCGGCCTGAAGCTCGTGCAGCTTGAGCACCGCCGGGTCCGCCTCGGCCGAGTCGGGCAGGTCGGGGACGGGCCGCGAGGTGGCCACGATGAGCAGCGGCAGCTTCTCCGCGTCCCACAACAGCGTGCGCAGCAGCTGAAGCGACTCGGTCGTCGCCGCGTGCAGATCGTCGATGATGAGCAGCACCGGTCGTACGGCCGTGAGCCGTTCGAAAAACGCGCGCATCGCGGCCACCAGCTGATGGCGCTCGGAGACAGCCGCCAGCTGATGGCGCTTGGAGACCGGCTCGGGGATGGACGGGACCGACAACGACAACGGCGGCGCGGACAGCGACGGAGCCAGCCGGACCAGCTGACCGCACTCCTGGTCAACCCCCGCCCGCAACAGCAGATCGGGCGACGTGCGGGCCAGCCGGTCGATCGCGGCGGCCATCGGTTCGTACGGCAGCCGCGCCGGATCGGTACACCGACCGGCCAGCACCGTGAACCCGTTGCCGCTCGCCCGCTCAGCCACCACCGACACCAACCGGGTCTTGCCGACCCCGGGGTCGCCCTGGAGGATCACCAGTCTCGTGCCGGACTGTGCCGCCTCCAGCTCGCCGTCGAGGACGCCGAGCTCCCATTCGCGCCCGACGAAGGAAAGCACATGGCCGCCGGCCAGCCACGGAGCCAGCCATTCTGACCGATCGTCCGCGTGCCGCCACAGGAACTCGCACGTGCGCGGGCGCTCCGCCGGCCCAGCCGCGGCCGGCCCTGGCACGTCCTGGAACTCGTGCCGGCCGCGTCCCCGCGCGAGCCGCCTGACGACGTCGGTGCACAGCACCTGCCCGCCTTCGGCGAGCTCGACCAGCCGGGTCGCCTCGACGACGGGCTGGCCGCTGACGTCGTCCTCCTGCCAGCGGATATCGCCGGAGCTCAAGGCGGCGTGGATGCTGGTCGGTTCCATCGCCCACCTGTTGTCGGCGATCAACGCTCGTTCGACGGCGGTGACCGCGTCAAGACCGGCCGTCGCCGATTCGAACACCGCCATCAACCCATCGCCGAGGCTCTTGGTGAAAATGGCACCTCCCGCCTCCACCACGCCGCGCAGCAACCTGTAGACGCGATCGAAATGGTCGTCGGCGAGCTCCTCGCCCAGGCGGGATCTGGTCGCGGTGGAATCGACGATGTCGGTGAACAGGACGGTGGCCGTGGTCAGCGTCCCCGGCGCAGGTCGCTCCATTACGCCCTTCGCGCCTCCATTCCTGGCCGGAGGTGCCGCAAGTTCTGGCGTACGGCCCGCCTCGCCCGGCCGCGCGCCAGCCTGGTCCGGCGGGCCACGGGACGCGGGTGGATCTTCCAGTCGCGCGCCAGCTCGGCGGGGATCCAGAAGGGCGCTTGCCCGTTCGAGTGGCGATCGGCATAGGACCTGATGATGGCGCGCCCGGCCTTGCGCAGCAGCATGCGGATCGCGGGTCGCAACGGATCGGGCAGCCAGGCGAAACGCTGGGCCATCCGGGCCGTGGCGAACAGCGGCGTCGACCACCACGCGCTCTTCGGCACGGCGAGGAGATCGGGCACCTGGTGCACGCCGTGGGCGGCGTCCCGGAACAGCCAGCGCACCAGGCTGCGGGGGAGCTTGCGCCAGCCGAGGGGCATGAACTCTTCCATCTCCGCGAGCAGTGCCCGCATCAGCGCCCGGCCCTCCTCGCTCGCCTGGAGCCGGCCGCTGAAGTGGACGCAGACCGGATCGACGTCGTCCAGGTCGAGCGGCCGATCCCGGCAGGTCACCAGGCCCATGAGGTGGCCGAAGACGCTCCAGGCATACAGATTCGCGGCGCGGTCGGCGTCGCTCAGCTCGAGGCCCATGCGCTCCATCGCCTCCCAGATCACGACGGAGAAGTCGAAAAGCGTGGCCAGCAAGAGCTCCTGGTTGACCGGCTCGCCGTCCGCTTCGCGATCCCATTTGTGTTCGGGGTCGAGCATCAGCGACCGTACGGCCGAATGCAGCGCCCGCACCCCGATGGCCGTGAGATAGCCGGCGCCGCCAGGCTTGAGGCTTTCCGGATCCCGAAGGCCCATCACGTCGATGAGCATTTGCCCGGTCTCCGCGACGCGGCGCGTCAGTTTGCCGTCCCGGTCGGCGAGATCCGAGGCGGCGGACAAGACCTTGGCTGTGGCGGGCAGCGCATATCCGAGCGGCAGGCTGACGAAGAACAGCGCCACGGCCTGATAGAG
>CALAED010000545.1 GCA_937891035.1 uncultured Thermomonosporaceae bacterium
GCATGGTGTCGGCCATGTTGTCCCCGATCGTCTGGTCGACGAAGCTCGCCGACCACACCACGGTGAGTAAGAAGCCGGCGAGCACGCTCACGCCGACCACCACGCCGCGGCGGCGGGGGAACGCCCCGCTGACGAGCATCGATGTCGGTCGCGCGGTGACCGTCGCGTCCGGGGCCTTGGCTGTTTGGGTCATGGTGGAGTCCTCGCTCTGTTGAGGCAGGATTCGGACGGCGGTGTCCGGGGTGATGTGCGGGCGCCGCTGTGCGCGGCGCGTCTATTCGGCCGCGGGAAGCGCGCGCCGCAGGTCGGCGGCGACGGCCGGGCGAACCGCGGTGTCCGTGGGCGGCGCCGCCGGCAAACCGGGGATCCATGCCGTACGCCGGTCGGCGGGCAGGACGACGGGAAGCCGGATCACCGCGCGCGGCGGGCCGGCGGGGTCGAGGGCGTCGATGACTCTGAGCTCGCACGACCGCCGCCCCGCGTGCCGGGCGATGACCACGAGCCAGCCCGCGCCTTCCTCGGCGCGGCGCTCATCGGGCGCGAACACGGGCGGGCCGACCCGCCATCCGGGGCCGGATGCCGCCAGGCGAGTGGTGCCTTCGGCGAGGTCATGACAGGCCAGCGCGCCGCCGCCGGCGACGGTGCCGAACACATGGCGATGCCGGCGGCCGCTCACCCGCCCGTCCACGGTGCCCGCCTCCAGGGTCGATGGCAGTGCCTGTACGCGTACGGCACCGGCGGCGGGGTCGAGTGTCCAGCGACACACCCGCGGCGCGGCAGCCGAGCCTGACGAGCCGGGCGAGCCGGGCGAGCCGGTGAAGGCACGCGCCTGCCAGACGGCGTCCATGATGACCCGATCGCCGTCGTCGTAGGCGTTCACGACGTCGATGACGTAACACGGGTCGATGGGGAGCCAGCGCGGCTCCGCCGCCGCCCCCGCGGCGCGCGGCAACAGACCCACGCGCGCCGGGCGGTCCGGCCGCCAGGTGTAGGGCAGCCGCGCCCCGATCAGGTCGGCGGCCCGGGAGTAGACGACGGGCAGGTCGAGGACGACGACGTAGCGGTGGGTGATCGCGGTCGCGTACATGAGGGGCGCGCCGGGGAGGGCAATCACCGAGGCATGCACGACGCGCCCCTCGGCATTCGCGATCAGGTGTTCGGCATAGTCGAGGCCCGGATAGGTGGCGACGGTGTGCCAGCGGAACCCGCCCGCCTCGCGCACCGGCCGGGCGAACGCGGCGAGCCCGGGCCCGTCCAGGCCGTCGTGGCCGTCCGTGTGGGGGCCGGCCGGCCACAGCGCCGGAGCCAGCGCCGGGATCGGCCCGAGGGGCTCGCTGCGCCGCACCGGCGTCTTGGCCCGGTACCACCGGGCGCCCTCGGCGCTCAGCCGGATTCCGGAGAAGACGTGCGGGCCGGCGGCGAGACTGCCGCTGGTCGCCGCGGCGACCAGCGGATGGGGCCCGGCCTGGAGGAAACATCCGTCCAGGCGCATGCCTTCGGGGAGCGTGCCCTCGATGGGCAGCCGACCGTCCACGGGCGAAGGGGCCGTTGTCTCGATGGCCAGCGCCGTTTTCGGGTCCATGCTGCGAACTTGTGCGACCATCACGCTTGTCCTCCCCTCGGAGGCGACGTGCTCTCGGAGGTTGCCCACCTTTACATAACACCGTTGTGTTTTTGAACATATCGACGTTATGCAACAATGTCAATATGAGCCCACGTCGACTAGACCCGCAGATTCGGACGGCGATCATCGACATCGCCGCCCGGTTGCTCGCCGAAGAAGGGCCACAGGCGCTCACCACGCGGCGCATCGCCGCCGAGGCCGATGCCTCGACCATGGTCGTCTACACCTACTTCGGCGCGATGAGCGAACTGGTGCGGGAAATGGTGTACGAGGGCTTCGCCCGACTCCAGCGCTACCTCACCCATGTGCGGCGGACCGACGACCCGGTGGCCGACATGGCCCTGCTCGGCCGGGGCTATCGGCACAACGCGCTGGCCAACTCCCACCTGTATGCCGTGATGTTCGGCGGCTCGGCGCCCGGCGGCTTCTCGCTGACCGAGGACGACCGGCAGCACGGACGGTACACGCTGAGCAACGTGGTCGAGTGCGCGGAGCGCTGCTTCGCCGCCGGCCGGTTCCGGGCGGGCGACGCCGAGTTGGTCGCGCACCAGATGTGGAGCGCGACCCATGGCCTGATCACCCTCGAGCTCGGCGACTACCTGATCGCACCGTACGACGCCGACCGGTGTTTCGAGGCCCAGCTGGTGGGCCTGATGGTCGGCGCCGGCGATGACCACGACGCGGCCGCCCGGTCAGTGACGGCGTCCCGGTTGCGTTTCGCCACGGAGATCGCCTCCGTGCCGATGGCCGGACCGGAGAACCTGCCGTCGACCGAGGCCGCGGCCGCGAACGGCCGGCGGCGGCCGGCGAGCGCGCTGGCCAAGGTCAGCAGCCGACCGGCTCCTCGGCGGGCCGAGCCGGGGGACTGAACGGCCCCCACGCGAACGCCGGCAGCCAAGGCGCCGGATCAGCGCTCCAGCTCAGCGCTGTGATCTGCGCGCACGTACGTCGCCCGGTCAGCGTACGGTAAAGATCGTGCGGACCAGGAGCCCACACGGTCGCGGCCGGTCGCCGGTCCCGGCCGGCGATCCAGTGAGCGCCCGGCAGCTCGATGCGCAGCGACGGAAGACCGCGGCCCACCACCTCTTCGGACAGACCGTCGATCACTACGGCGAGCATGCCGGGGTAGCCGGGATGACCCGCCGGCGGCGGCAGCTTCAGAGTGCTCCGCAGGTCGAGCTCATGAGTGAAGGCGTCCATCGCCAAGATGTGGCCGCGCGGAAGGGCGACCTCGACGGACAGCCGGTCCAGGCACTCGCCGAGCTCGGCCCACCGGATGAGGAGCTTGGCCAGGTCGGATTCACCGCTCGGCGCAGCCTCCGGTGCCGGGCCGTGGGCCTGGGCCTGGCCCTGGCCTGACAGGCGGCCGATCACCCTCGCGCAAATGCCGACGAGGTGGTGCACCAGGTCGCCTACGGTCCATCCGGGACAGGCGGGCACGCCGCGGCCGGCGGCGTCCGCACGCTCGGTCAGCAATCCGATGACGTTTTCCCGCACTTGCCGGTAGATGGCGTGACTTGGTAGTTCGGCTTGATCCATGTTCATTGGCCCCAGCCCAGCTCACCTTGCTCCGGCTCACTCCGGCACGTCATAGCGGCGCGTTGCCGTGCTTGCGCCGCGGCTGCTCCTTGTGCTTGTCGCGCAGCATCTGCAGGCCGCGGGCGACCATGGACCTGGTCTGCGCCGGGTCGATCACGTCGTCGACCAGCCCGCGTTCGGCGGCGTAGTACGGATGCATGAGCTGCTCGGCGTACTCCGTCACCAGCTCCGTCCGCAGCTGTACCGGGTCGGCGGTGAGGGCAAGCTCCTTGCGGAACAGCAGGTTGACCGCGGCCTCCGCCCCCATCACCGCGATCTCGTTCGTCGGCCAGGCCAAGGACAGGTCCGAGCCGATGGAGCGCGAGTCCATCACGATGTACGCCCCGCCGTAGGCTTTGCGCAAGATCACCTGAACGCGCGGCACGGTGGCCTGGCAATAGGCGTACAGCAGCTTGGCGCCGTGCCGGATGATGCCGGCGTGCTCCTGGTCGATGCCGGGCAGGAAGCCTGGCACGTCGACCAGCGTCACCAGCGGGACGCCGAACGCGTCGCAGAATCGTACGAACCGGGCCGCCTTCTGGGCGGCGTCCACGTCCAGGACCCCGGCAAGCACCATGGGCTGGTTGGCGACCACGCCCACGACCCCGCCGTCGATACGGCCCAACGCGCAGAGCACGTTCTGCGCCCAGGCCTCGTGCACCTCGATGAACTCCCCGTCGTCAAGCAGCTCCGCGAGCACAAGCCGCATGTCGTACGGCTTGTTCGGCTCGATCGGCACTATCTCGGCGAAACGCGGCCGTTCGTCCGAGGTCGCCCCACGAGCCGGACCGGCGGGCGCCGGCTCGAGATTGTTGCCAGGCAGCAGCG
>CALAED010000546.1 GCA_937891035.1 uncultured Thermomonosporaceae bacterium
TTCACCAACATGCGGTTCGAGCCGGCCGGTATGACCGACGACCCGGACATCCGCATGGCCACCTCGGTGATGGACTACATCTTCCGGCGGCTGGCCCTCGACCACCTGTCATTCGAGGAACGGGCGGAGCTCGGCATCTTCACCGCCGAGGAGCGGGCCATGCAGGCGGCCGGGGAGGACCCGGCCACACTGCACGCCGAAGAAGAGGTCGACCGGGAGGCGCTGGCCCAGTCCGCGGCGATCGAGCGGCCGGTGGACAAGCCCACGCCCAAGACGGAGACCCCCGTGGCTCCGCCGCCCAGCATCGAGGTGATCGAGAGTCACCAGGGCCGTACCGCCGACGCGCCGCTCTGCCTCACCTGCGGCACGAAGATGCGCCCGGCCGGCAGCTGCTACGTCTGCGAGGGCTGCGGCTCCACCAGCGGCTGCAGCTGATCGCGGGTGCGGGTACCGCTGAGCGGCGGTTAGCTGAGCGGCGGTTATGGGATGTCGGCCAGGAGGGAGATTTGACGCTGAACTCCGTCCGGGCCGCCGAGGATCGGGAAGTGCTGGAGGGCTTTATCGCACAGCTCGATGAGTTGTTGTTTCTTGGTGCGCCCCTGAGCCTGATCGAAGGCGTAGTACTCGAATGAGGGCGCGGCGTGCAGTCCCTTGTACTCGCCGCCGGGGATCGGGGTGCTGACGAGAGTCTGGGCGATCGGGTAGAGGATGCCTTGCATGAGGGCGACGCCGTTGCGTTCGAGCCCGTAACGCCGGCTGAATTGCTCCTTGCGATCAGTGCCCGGGTTCTTCTTCGTCTTCACGTCGTCGGTCGAGTGCTGGTACAGCTCGTCCAGCAGGCTCAGCATGTAGCAGTAGGCGGCGTTGAACAGTGTCATCAGGTTGTGGATCGCCGGCTGGTCCTCGTATTCGTCCACCCAAGGGTTGGAGACGACCGGCCAGGTGGCCTTCGGGTCATCGATGCTGATTTCATGTTTGGGGCTTCCGTCCCCGGCGCCGATGCCTTCTTCGCCCCGTTCGATGCGCAGGAACTTCTCGTAGTGGGTGTATTCGTCAACCCCCGGCCGCACCGGGAGCCGTTTGTGGTCGGTGAGGGTTCCTTCGCCTTGCTCGATGATGATCTTGAGGGCCTGCCGGGCGGTGGCGAGGTCGTGGACGCGGATCGGTTTGCCGGAGCCGTACTCGTTCCAAAAAGCGCGTTTGTATTGCTTGCGCACGTCGTTGACAGCCCATTTGATCTGACCTTCCAGGTCAACGAAGCCTTTTTCGATGGCGCGATAGAAGGCGCCCAGGCTGGTGTATTGGCCGACCTCTTCGGGGTGTGCGGCGAAGGTGGCGGCATCGAGATCGACCTTGTCCGGCATTTCCACCCGGCGGAACGTGCCCACCTGCTGCTTGGACAGGCGGTCGAGGGTGAGCATGATTTCCGGCCCATCCTCGTCGTCGGGGTTGTAGCGGTGCATCATGAAGCTGGGGTAAGTGGGGATGAATGCTTCGTCGTAGAAGGTGATTTCGCTGCCGTGCCCGATGGCGACCATCAGGTTGCGCACCAGCGCCAAGTGCAGCATTTCCTCGATCGAGATCCCGATCAAGGAGCGCAGGACGCCGCGCGGCGCCGCCCATTGGGAGTGGCCGCGGGTTCTGATCGAGTAAGTGGCGTACAGGTACATCGGGATCGTGGACAACTCCACCTGCGCGGCGACGTACAGGTGGTCGGCCAGGTCCTGCACGTTCTTGATCCCACTTGCCGGGTCGAGATGCTTGATCGGTTTGGCCCGTGCCACCCGGGTTCGGGTCTTGCCGCGGGTCTTGGCGGCCTTGGTGCCCTTGGTGGGTTTGGTGATGGTCATCGTGTCGTCCTTTTCGCTGCTCGGTGTGGTGGTACGGGTACGGTCTCCGCCGCAGGTGAGATGCCCGACGGGCGGGCCCCGGACGGATGGATGTGAGTGAAGAAGCCGAGTTCGGTCCAGCGGCGGAGAAGCTCGCGGGTCTGGTCTGCGGGCCGGTCGGCCAGTGCGGTCCCGGCCGTGGCTCCGCGGGCCAGCGCGCGCAGCGCCCGATGGTCCGCGGGCGTGAGCTCGCGCATCGTGACCTGGTAGGCCTGGCGGTTGACGGCCAGCCGTACCGGACGCGGCCGGGGAAACTCGGGGTCCTCGCCGCGCCGTACGGCCGCCAGGTACTCGTTGGCCGGAAACCTCAGGCGCGGCAGGCGAAGGCAGGGCGCGGTCGCCAGGCACAGCTCGGTCAGCGCCGCGGGGCCGGGGAGATCCTCCGGCCGCAGCACCGGGCCATCCTCAGTCCCGGGCCCCTCGATGACCTCGGTGGTGATCCGTTCCAGCCGGGCCAACTCGATGATCAGGTCCGGCCATCCCGGCTGGCGATCGACGTCGGGCCTGGTCGCGATCAGGTGGTCGACGAACCCCTTGTCCAGCTCGAACAGCGTGTACGCGCGGGGCGGATGCGCGTCCAGATAGTCGAGCGCGAAGCGGTCGAACATCTCGGTTCCCAGCAAATGGGCAAGCCCGGGATGCAGGCCGCGCATGTTCTCCAGCAGGCGGAGC
>CALAED010000547.1 GCA_937891035.1 uncultured Thermomonosporaceae bacterium
GATGCGCAGCGTGTTGTAGCCCAGGCTGGCCATCTTGTCGAGCTGGTTGCGCCAGGGGTTGTTGGACCACAGGCCGTGGAACGTCTTGTTGTCGGTCTCCATGCCGAACCAGTTGATGCCGGTCAGCCGGACCGTCGCCCCGGTACTGTCGACGATCTTGTTGCCGCTGGTGCGGAGGAAGCCCGTGCCGGTGCCGGCCGCGGCGGCCGGCGTCGCGGAGATCGTCACCGCCACCAGCACGGTCGCGGCGGCCACGACGATCGAGGAGAGCCCGGCCAGCAGGGCCGGCCGGCGTTCCCCGCCTCGCCCACGTCGCCGAAGGAGCCCTCGCCACCTGGAATTGCCTACGACGTCCATCGGGATCCCTTCAGAGCAGGCCGGGCGGCCCCATACACCAAATGGGCTGGGAGCGGACGTCATTGTTCGGTTATGCCTTCTGGCCAGTCAACGAAGGCGCGGCCGCCAGGGCGGTGACCTGCGATATCCGGTGAAAGTCTTTCAGCGTCCGCCGCCCCGCCGGGCGTCCACGCGGATCCCCGGGGTGACCCAAAGGGTTGACTGCCAACGAAACAAGTCATTATGGACGTTGTGGGCATCGTCGTGTGAGGGAGACCCCCGTGCGCATCGAGGGCAACCATGAAATCGTCGAACTCGTGCCCGGAGGCCGGTCGGCCGACCCCGACCCCGGCCCCGGCCCCGGCCCAGGCCCGTTCCCGGACCGCCGTTTGTACTTCGACCCCGACCATGACGATGCCGCGGCCGGTCCCACCCCGTCCCGATTCGGCGAGTGGTTGGCGACGGGCCGGCCCGCCGCGTTGTTGACGCGCGGCCGGGATCGGATCCTCGGCAGCCGGGCGGTCCGGCCGGCGGCCGACGCCGTCACCACGGCGCTCGCCCGGGTGCCGCAGCGAGCGAAGGTCGTGATCGCGCTGCTGGCGATCGCCGCCGCCGGGTTCGCCGCGCTCGGCGTCGCCGGATCTCTCGTGCTGCGCGACTACGTGGCGGATCGCGCCGACGCACAGCTGAAGGAGACATCGGACGAGATCGGGTCGGGGCCGAGTTGGATGTTGACGCCCGGCTTCCCGCGGTCCGGTGAGCCCAGGCGCGGGTTCTTCTCGCTCTTCAACTCGCGGTCGCTGCCGGAGGGCGTCGCCGCCCAGGTGCGCACGGGCGACGGCGAGTTCGTCAGGGAGTTCGGCGTGACGGCGTGGACCGGCGGGGCCGGCCCGCTGCTGCCGGCCGACCTGGCCACGCGTGCCGGGAACCCGTTCACGGTGTCCGCCCGCGCCACCGGCGACCGCTGGCGGGTGCTCGTCACCACGCCGCTCCCGGGCAGCACGCTCATCGTGGCCACGAACGTCACGTCGGCGGAGGCGGCGATCAGTCGGCTGACCCAGACCGCGCTGGTGGCCGGCGGGCTGGCCTTGGCCGCCATGGCGTACGTCGGCTTCCGCGTCGTACGGTCCGGCACGCCGCAGCTGACCGAGATCGAACGTACGGTGCGGGCGGCCGTGGCCGGAGACCTGTCGCGCCGGGTGCCGGTGCCGGTCAAGGACACCGAGCCGGGTCAGGTCGCGCACGCGGTCAACACGCTGATCGAGCAGATCGGCGATGCCCGCCGGGCCGAGGAACGCACGTTGCGCCGCGTCGACGAGGCCGGCCGCGCGGTGCGCATGCCGCTCAGCGTCATCCAGGGCTTCGCCTCGTACTACCAGGACGCCGAGCACGATTCCGCCAGGATGGCCCGGCTGGTCGACCGCGTCGGCGACGAGGCGGCCCGCATCGCGGTCGTGCTCGACGACCTGGTGGCGGACCTCTCGCGCACCGCGAACGGCAACGGTTCGCCGTACGGTGACGGCGCGCGGGCCGCGACCTTCGCTCCGAACGGCAATGGCTCCCCGCACGGCAACGGCTCCCCGCACGGCAACGGCTCCTCCAACGGCGACGGCGCGATGCATAGCTATGTCGGGGAGGACCGAAATGAGACGGCGGGATGGTGGCGGCGGCCGGGCTGACCGCCGGCGCGGCGCGAAAAGGCGCCGGCGCGGCGCCGACCCTGCCGACCGGGACCGGAAGGACGCCGAGGCCGACGGCGAGCGGAATGGCCTGGAGAATCAACCGGCCGCTGTTCATGCCCGCACCCGACACGACGCCCGGCGCACGATACGCGCGATGACATGTGGGATGGAATGCGGCTAAAGACGAAATTTCATCGTTCGTCTTTGGAGCGCAAGCGCACGACTCGATGAATGTGCCCGTGGGACTTGAAACGACGCACGCCGGAGAGTTGCCTGAAAGCCATCCGGACGAATCCTGCTAAGTCACGCTATATCGATCCCTTTGAACCCCACCGGATCCCCCACCGACCCGGCGACCGGCGGCGGTCCGAGCCATCCGCGATCGAGGAGCAACGTCATGGCCACGAATTTCCATGCCGAGCACGTCGGCAGCCTGCTGCGTCTCCCCGAGTTGCTCGCGGCGCGCGCCGCGTACGAGCGCGGCGAGATCGGCGCAGACCGGTTGCGCGAGGTCGAGGACGAGGCCGCGCTGGCCGCGATCGAGGTGCAGCGGCAGGCCGGCATCAACGTCTTCACCGACGGCGAGGTGCGCCGCGCCACCTGGATGGCCGGCCTCCTCGAATCCCTCGGCGGCGTGGTGCGGGTGGCACATGCCCCCATGGTGCGCTGGCACGGCGACGGCGAGGATCCGCCGGACGAGGAGACGGCCTTCACCATGGTGGCGGCCAACGGCAAGCTGAGTCAGAAGGCCGACCACACCAGCGTCGAGGCCGCCTTTCTCGCCCGGCACGCGCCCGGCCAATTCAAGATCACCATGATGAGCTCATCCATGGGGCCGTTGCTGTGGAACCCGGACATCAGCGCCGCGGCCTATCCCACGCCGGCGGCGATGGTGGCCGACCTGATGGTGCTGCAGATCAAAGAGATCCAGGGCTTGATCGACCAGGGCGTGACGTGGGTGCAACTCGACTCGCTCGGCTACAACCAGGTCATCGACGACGAGTTCCGGGCGCAGGCGCTGGCCGGCCACCCCGCCCTGGCCGAATTGACCCCGGACATCATTCTCGATGCGACGATCGCGGTCGACAAAGAGCTGGTGAGCGCGACGAAGCAGCAAAATCCCGACGTCACCGTGGGCATGCACTTCTGCCGCGGCAATAACCGCAGCGCCTGGATGTCCAAAGGCGGTTACGAACCCATCGCCGAACGACTCTTCAGCGAGGTCGGCGTCGACCGCTTCCTCCTCGAATACGACAGCGAACGCGCCGGCGGCTTCGAACCCCTGCGCTTCGTTCCCGACGGCGCCACCATCGTCCTCGGCCTCGTGTCCTCCAAGACGCCCAGGCTCGAACCCGTTGACGAACTCCGCCGGCTCATCGACGAAGCCGCCAAATACGTACCGCTCGAAAACCTCGCCCTCAGCCCCCAATGCGGATTCGCCTCCACCGCCGCCGGCAACCTCCTGACCATCGACGAAGAACGCCGCAAACTCGAACTCGTCGTCACCACCGCCGAACGCGTCTGGAGCTGAGGCGTGCCGCGGCTGTACGTACAGGAGTGGCCGGCGCGCGGCGACGGTGGGAGCGGCGGCGGCAGCCGCGCGGCGCTTCTCGTGCACGGGATCACCTCGGACTCGGGCTCATGGTGGCGGGTCGGCCCCGAACTCGCCGCCCGCGGTTATCACGTCTACGCCCCGCACCTGCGCGGCCACGGCCACAGCCCGCGTGGGGCGTACTCGGTGCGAGCGTGGGCGGACGACCTCGTGGAGTCGGTGCCGGGCGAGCCGGAGCTTGCCATCGGGCACTCGCTGGGCGGCCTCGTGCTCGCCGCCGCGGTCGACCGGCTGCGCCCGCGCCGGGTCGTGTACGAGGACCCGGCGTGGTTTCCGCCGACCACGGGTCGCGGCGACGCGGCCAAGCGGTTCGGCGCGCAAAAGGACTGGACGCTGGCGGACGTGCGGGCCGCCTACCCGCGCTGGGAGCTCGCGGCCTGCGAGGCCAAGCTGGCGGCGCTGGGCCGATGGGACGCGGCGACCACCGGGTTCGTGACCGAGTTCGGCGGCATCGAGCCGAAGCCGCCCACCTCCCCCGCCCTGCTCATGCTGGCCGACCCGAGTACCTTGATCGTGCCGGAGAAGGCGGCGGAGCTGCGGCGGGCCGGGTTCGAGGTGCGCGTGGTGCCGGGGGCCGGGCACGTCATCCACAACGACGACATCACCGGATTCTTCGCCGCACTGGACGGCTGGATATAGATCAGGCGATGTAAGGAAGGACATGACCATGGCGCGAGACTTTCGGATGAGCACCGCGCGGCGTCTCGGCAACGCCATGATTTCCCGGCTGGTGGCACGTGGCATCGGGCCGAAGGACACCTATCTGCTGACCGTCGGCGGGCGCACGACCGGCCTGCCGCGAACCACACCGGTTCTTGTGCTGACGCGCGCCGGCGAACGCTGGCTGGTGGCGCCGTACGGGGTCGTGAGCTGGGTACGCAACGTCCGGGCGGCGGGCAAGGTGACGCTGCGCAAAGGTGGCACCGTGGAGACGGTCGGCGTCACCGAGGTCGGCCCAGAAGAGGCGGGGCCCGTGCTCAAGGACTATGTCGAGAAGGTCAGGATCGTCCGGCCGTACTTCGACGCGGCGCCCGGAGCCCCGGCGGCGGACTTCGCCGCCGAGGCGTCCCGCCACCCGGTGTTCCGGATCGGCGCCCCCGCCGCCTGACCCGCCGCCTGACCGGCCGCCGGGTCACCTGGAGGCCCGTCACATGGCGTCACGTACCGTAATCTTTACGTTATGACTACTCATCGTCATAGCACCTACACTGATCGTGCTCACCGGCTCTGCGCTGCCACCGCACGGCGGCAGAGCCCGCGAGGCGCGAGCCTAAGGAGACGGATACGTGACGCTGGAAGTCCTGGACCTACTTAAGAAGGGGCTGCCTGACAGTTCAGCGCCGCCCAAGCAGGTCGTGATCGTCGGCGCCGGCATGGCCGGCCTCACCGCCGGCCTGCTATTAAAGAACGCCGGCCACGAGGTCACCATTCTGGAGGGCCAAAACCGCCTCGGCGGACGCATTTTAACCTATCGTGGCTTTACTGGGAACATGTATGGCGAGTTCGGTGCGATGCGTTTTCCACGCCAACACCCTCTGGTCCAGTGGCTGATCCAAGATAAGTTCAAGCTGGAGACCCGGCCGTTCGCCATGTACGACCAGGACACCTTCATCTACCTGCAGGGCAAAGCCGTCAGACGCAATGAGTTCAGCGTCGACATGTTCAACTTCGATCTGTTGGCCCACGAGGCCGACAAAGCTCCCCACGAGCTTTTGCGGCACACGATGCAACCGCTCCTCGAGATCATGGAGAAAGAAGACGAGGCGACCGCGTGGAGACGGCTACTAACGGAGTACGACAAGTACACCCTGCTCGGCTATCTGAAGGAGCGCAATGTCAGCGACGGCGCGCTCTCGATGCTCGGCCCCCTCTTCAACCTGGAGGGCCGCTACCACTTCTCCCTCGTCGAGTGGTTCTCCCACTACTATGAAGATGTCTTCGGCGACCTAGTGTATATCCTCGATGGCGCGGATTCGCTCCCCCGCGCGTTCGAGCCCTACCTCATGGACGACATCAGATTTGGCGCTCAAGTCCATGCCATCGACCAGATGGACAAGAAGGTACAGGTTCATTTCCGGGTCGGCCGCAGGTCGCAGAGCATCACCGCCGACGAATGCATCGTGACCGCTCCGCTGTCAAGCCTGCGCCATATGGAGATCCAGGGGCTGGATCCGGATAAATGGTACACGATCCGCAACTCCTACTACGGCAGGGCACACAAGCTTTTCATGCAGTTCAGCGAGCGGTGGTGGGAGACGAAGTATGGCATCACTCACGGCCTCACCGTGACCGATCTCGCGATCCGCAACGTCGTCTATCCACCCGCCGGCCAGGATGACCGGTTCCAAAAGGGCGTAATGATCGCGTCCTACTGCTGGGAGCAGGACAGCATTCCATATACGCCGCTGGCCAGCGAGGAATGCATCGCCCAGGCATTGGAGGATCTGACCAAGATTCATCCCGAGGCGCGCGATACTTTTGAGTTCGGCGTGTACAAAGACTGGGCGCTCGACTGGTACGCCGGCGGTATCGGTCCGTTGTTCCGGGCCTTCGAGATGAGCGAGACGTTCTATGAGGACATCATCCGGCCGGTGCATCGGGTGTGGTTCGCCAACGATGCCTGCGATCGCCGCCATCGCCGCTGGGTAGAAGGAGCCCTGAAGGCTGCTATAAAAAACGCGTACGCCATCCACACTGGCATGCGGAACGAAATGCCGTGGAAGGACTGACCCCGGGCGGTATCAGCAGCGAACTGCTCGATGCGGCTCAAGGTCGGGTCGCATGCGTTCGACGACTTCGTCGAGTCTGGCCGCCACCATCTCCTCCGTATCGCCCCGCACCAACACCATAGCCA
>CALAED010000548.1 GCA_937891035.1 uncultured Thermomonosporaceae bacterium
GGGCTGACACGCCGATCCAGCCGGACGCGCCGGCCCAGCTGACGACCCCGTGGACCGACGATGTCTCGCCGGCGAGCGCCCTCCCCGACTATCCGCGGCCGCAGCTCACCCGGCCCAGGTGGCACAACCTCAACGGCACCTGGCAGTTCGCCGAGGCCGCCGACGGCGAGGCGCCCCCGGCGGGGCGGGACCTGCCGGAGCGGATCCTCGTCCCGTATCCGGTCGAGTCGGCGCTGTCGGGCATCCAGCGAGACGTCGACCACATGTGGTACCGCCGAACGTTCACCGTGCCGCCGGCCTGGCGGGGTGACCGGGTACTGCTGCACTTCGAGGCCGTCGACTACCAAACGACCGTGTACGTCAACGGCCGCGAGGTCGCCACGCACACCGGCGGCTATGACTCCTTCTCCGCCGACATCACCGGCGCGTTGCGGGGGACCGGGCCGCAGGAGGTCGTGGTCGGTGTGGACGACACCACAGACATCGCCGCCCAGGTGGTGGGCAAGCAGCGCCGCACCGGCGACGGCATCTTCTACACGCCGTCGTCCGGAATCTGGCAGACCGTATGGCTGGAGCCGGTGCCCGCCGCCCACATCGAGCGGGTCGACGCGATCCCCGACCTGTCCGCGCGGGCGCTCCGGCTGACCGTCCGAGCCACCGGCGGGCCGGACCAGACCGTCGAGGCCACCGCGTACGAAGGGGGCCGGCCGGTCGGCAAGGTGACCGGGCCGGTGGGCGCCGCGCTCAGGCTGCCCGTGCCAAAGCCGCGCCTATGGAGCCCCGACGACCCGTTCCTCTACACGCTGCGAGTGCGCCTCATCGGCCCGGACCACGGCGGCGACGAGGTCGGCTCGTACTTCGGGATGCGTTCGATCGGCCTCGGAAAGGGTCCGGACGGCCGGACGCGGATGCTGCTCAACGGGACGTTCGTCATGCAGGTCGGCACCCTCGACCAGGGCTTTTGGCCGGACGGGATCTACACGGCGCCGACCGACGCCGCATTGCGCTTCGACCTGGAGGCGCACAAGCGGCTCGGCTTCAACATGGTGCGCAAACACGTCAAGGTCGAACCCGACCGCTGGTACTACTGGGCCGACCGGCTCGGTCTCCTCGTGTGGCAGGACATGCCCTCGACCTTCTCTTCGCACACCCCGCCCGACACGGTGAAGATCCCGTTCGAAAACCAGCTAAGGGCGCTGGTCGAGCAGCACCTCAGCCATCCGTCGATCGTCACCTGGGTGCCGTTCAACGAGGGCTGGGGCGAGTACGAGCCGGCCCGCATCGTCAGCCAGATCAAGTCCTGGGATCCCAGCCGTCTCGTCAACGCCAACAGCGGCGTCAACTGCTGCGACTCGCTGCCCGACGGCGGCGAGGGCGACATCTTCGACGACCACACCTACGTCGGTCCCGGCGTGCCGGTCCAGCGCGGGGATCGCGCGGCCGCCGACGGCGAGTACGGCGGCCTCGGCCTGCGGGTCGATGGCCACATGTTCGACCCGGCCCGCGGCTTCGCCAACGAGATGCAGCCCGATGCCGCCGCGCTGAGCAGGCGCTACACCGAGCTGCAAAGCAGGATGCTCACGATCGAGCGGCGGTGCGGCGTGTCCGCGTCCGTCTACACGCAGATCACCGACGTCGAGAACGAGCTGAACGGTCTCTACACCTACGATCGCCGGGTGCTCAAACCGGCCGCCGCCGAGGTGCGCGCCGCCAACCTCGCGCTGATCAAGGCGTCCGGCTCGGTCGGCACCGGCGGCGGCCCGGTCTTCCCGCCCGGCACCCCCGGGCTCGACGGCGTCGCCTTTTATGCCTTCGATGAGGGCAGCGGCACGGTCGCCCGTGACGGCGTCGGCGCGCACGACGCCACGCTTGTGGGCGGGCCGGCCTGGACCCCCGGGCACGCGGGCTCGGCGCTGCGGTTCAACGGCTCGAACCAGTACGCGGACACCGGGGCGGCCATCCTCGACACGACCGGGAACTACAGCGTCTCGGCGTGGGTGCGGCTCGACCGGCTCGGCTCTTTCGCCACCGCGGTCAGCCAGGACGGCGACGTCAACAGCGCCTTCTTTCTGCAGTACTCGGGCGCGGACAACCGGTTCGCCTTCAGCTTCGCCGGCGTACGGGCCCTGGCTCCGGCCGCCCCGCAGACCGGGCGGTGGTACCACCTCGTCGGCGTCCGCGACGCCGCGAGCGGTTCGCTCACGCTGTACGTGGACGGCGCGCGGGCCGGCACCGCGTCGGCCTGCCTTGGCGACGCGTCCACCGGCCCCACTGTGATCGGCCGCGCCAAGTTCGGCGGCAACCAGGTCGACTTCTGGCCGGGCGCCATCGACCAGGTCCACGTGTTCGACCGTGCCCTCTCGGCCGCCGAGGTCACCGAACTGCACCGATCAGAAACGTGAGGACAGCGCCTGCGGTCCGGGAGCCGGCTCATCCGTCGGCAGCAGCGTGCCAAGAGGTCCGAGATCGAGGTTGAGGTCGGCGAGGGTCAGATCGAAGCGCTCGCACAGCTCCGTCATGGCCTCCTCAAGGCGCATGAGGGTGAGGCCGATGCGTTCGACCTGGTCATCGGTGAGATCGCCCTGGTCGAACCGGCGCAGGCACTGGCGTTCCACGAGTTGGCGGATGAGCTCGACGAGGGTGAGCACGAGCCGGGACAGGTCGCGCTCGACGTTTTCCGGGTCGGTCTCGATGCGTCGCCGCAGCGCCCCCCGCGGATCCTCGACGTTCATGACGCTCCTCCGGGGTCGAGTTGTGTCACCGAGTTGATCAGCACCCGCAGCGAGATGCGGACGAGATCGACGTCCGCGATCGAGAGGGTGAGGTCGCCGTGCACGACGACGCCACCGGCCAGGAGCCGGTCGAGCAGATCGACGAGGGCCACTCGCTCCGGCGGAAGTCTGCCACGTTCCGCCGGCGCCACGCCGCGAACAGACTCAACACCGCGAGCGGGCGCAAGCCCGTGAGCGGGCGCAACACCCCGAACGGACCCAACGGGCCCAACAGGCTTAACACCCTGAGTGGGCCCAACCCTCCGAGCGGGCTCGCTGGTCATGGGGTCTCCAGAACCGCGAAGGAGTACGGCGCCCACGGGCCGGTGACATGCAGGTCGACGTCCGGCGTACGAAGCGACTCGGCGGCCGAGGCGAACTCATCGCCGCGGTCCTCATCGACCAGGTACGCGCCGTTGAGCACCATCCACTCGCTG
>CALAED010000549.1 GCA_937891035.1 uncultured Thermomonosporaceae bacterium
CCACCCCCGCCACGACGGCGATGGTGGTGAGGCCGCTGACGAGACTCCGCGCCCAGCCCCGACGTCGGCGTCGGCGTCGGCTCGGGGGCGGCTGCCGCCCCGCCCGCCACTTGTCGATCAGCGGGCTCGTGTCCTCGGGCCGTATGCCGGGACCGAACCGCAGCGAGATGTTCTGCTCGTCGCCGGGCGCCGCCGGCGGCGGCCGCTCGCCCCCCATGTCATTCACCTGACTCACCACTCACCCGGCCTCCCCGCAGATGTCCCCATCCGCGCTCGCCGAGTCGCTCACTCCGTCCGCTGACGCGGTGATCGTCCACGGCGAGGCGCACCGGTTCTCGAAGGAGTGGCCGACCGGGATCGAATACGACGTCGCGCCCGACCGGGTGAACGATTCCGCGCCGTCCGGCTCACCGCCGGCACTGTAGCCGACCTTGATCGTGACGCTGCCGGTGCCGCTCGTCCGCACCTGGATCACCCCGGAGCCGGAGCCCTGCCCGTTGCCCGCCCATTGGCCGATCGCGATGCCGGTGACCCTGGTCGCCGGGGGCGGTGGTGGTGGCGGCGGGGGCCGTTCGGCCGCGCTGGTCGACCCGCCCGGGATTCTGACCACCGGCGGCACGGTCACGGTCTCCCCGCCGGGCGCGGCGGCGGCCGCCCCGGCCGCCCCGGGCCCGTCGGTGGGCGTCGAGGGCGGCGTGGTGGTCGGGGTGGCGCCCGGCGACGACGGCTCGGCGCTCGGGCCCGCCGACGGATCCGTGCTCGGCTCGGCGCTTGGCCCGCCGGGCGCGGACGAGCCGGGTCCGGCCGCCGTGGGTTTGCCGGAGCCGTCGCCGTTGCTGATCGCGTACGCCAGGATGCCGCCGCCGCTCAGCACCAGCACGACCGCCACGGCGGCGATCGTGTAGACCAGGCGGCGCGCGGTCCGGCCGCCCATCCTCCCGGCCTGCGCGCCCGACCCGCCGGTCACCGCCCCGCCGACCACCGCGGCGCCCAGCACCGTCTCGGCCACCGCGGAGCCACCGGACGGGTCGCCCTCCGCCAGCGGGAACAGCAGCGCGAGCAGCGCCGCGAGCTCGGCCAGCCGGCCCCGGCCACGCTCCTCCCAGTTCGGCCCGTAGGCGGCCAGCGCGGTCGTCTCGAGTTCCTCGAGGAAGGACATCGCCGACTGGGGCCGGTCGTAGGCCGACTTGGCCATGCCGTGTTCAACGAGCCCGCGCAACGCCTCCGGCACCTGGTCAAGGGGCACCTGCGCCGTACGGTGCGCGAGCGCGAGCTGCGGCAACGTCCTGCCGCGGAACGGCCGAAAGCCCGTCAGGCACTCATAAAACACCGCCGTGGCCGCGTACACGTCGCTGGCCGGCGTGACCGGACGCCCGGCCCATTGCTCCGGCGGCATGTACGCGGGCGAGCCGGCGGCCGGCACGTTGTCTCCCGCGCGTACCGCGATGCCGAAGTCGGCGAGCTTGCTGGCCCCGTCCCCCCTGACCAGGATGTTGCCCGGCTTGTAGTCGCGGTGCACGACCCCGGCCGAATGCGCGGCGGCGAGCCCGAGTAGCGACCCCTTCAAGACGGCCAGCGCCGCCTCGGGCCCCGTGGGACCCTCCTGCTTGATCAGCCGAGCCAGGCTGACGCCGTCCACCAACTCCATGACGATGGCGGCGCCCCGCGGCGGCGTCCCGGGCACCGCGTTCTTGCTGATCGACTCGACGTACTCGTGAAACCTCACCAAGTTGGGGTCGTAGATCCCGGCCAGCAGCCTGGCCTCCCCCCGGAAGCGCGCGACGAACTCCTCGTCGGCCAGCATGCGCTCGGACAGGTATTTGATAGCCACCGGCGTGTCCGTCGCGACGTGTACCGCCAACACAACCCGACCGGCGGAGCCCTCCCCCAGATCCCGGATAAAACGATATCCGGGCACCTGCCAGTCCCCTGCCACGGGGCCTCCCGAAAATGCGGGCAGCCTCAGGAAATGAGGCCACGTAGTACCGTCAAGACGCCCGATGGGGCGCCGGGGTTGGCAGAGATCGCCAGGACCCTGGTGTGCGGCCCGTTCCTGGGGAGGCCCCCGTGACAGGGGCGGCGACGCGATGGGCGGCGGCCACAACCGGCCACGCCGGGGACTCGTCGGCCGAGACGGATCAGCTGGGCGTCTTGGGCCCCAGCTTCTCGACGATGAGCCGGTAGAGCTGCCGCGGCCGGCCCGGCTGCGGAGTCCGGTTGGGCGGCAGCGGCCAGGCCAGACCCTCCTCGACGAGCGTGCGCAGCAGCCGGCGCGCGGTGCGCGGGGTCACGCCGAGCATCTTGCCGGCGTTCTCCGCGTCCACGATGAGCGGCTGCCCCGTCTCGCCGGCCGTGCGCGATGGACCGCCGCGGCCACCGGCGCCCGGTACCGAGTTCCCCCCGGAGCTCACGCCGGACGCGGCGCCCGCTCCGGCCCCGGCCCCGGCGTTTTCTTGGTCGCCGAGCTTGTCGGCCAGCCTGGCCAAGATCTCCAGGCCCTTGGGTTTGGCCTGCGGACCCGTACGAGGCGGCGTGCGCGGGGCCGGCACCAGCGCCCGGCCCTCGCGATCGAGCGCGAAACCGGTCGCCCGCTGGGACGACTGCGAGCGGGCGAGCGCCGCGCGGGCGTGGGTCTCGGCCTCCTGCGCCGTCCGGCCCATCCCGATGCCGACCTCGATGGCCAGCCCAAGCTCGTCGCGGACCCGTTCCACGAACGGCGGGGTGCGGAACCCGTCGGTCACGGAGGCCACCGACCCGCGGGTCGCGGTGACCAGGTAGCTGTGGTCGTCCAGCGGCCACACCGAGGCGGTCATCCGGTGCGCCTCCTGCAGCAGGACCCGATGCAGGGCGAGCTTGAGCTCGTCACGCCAATAGCGCGGGGTGACCCGGCGTGGCGTCTCGCGCAGCGTCGGCACGTCGACAAGCACCACGACCAGCTGGGACTCCTCCAGCCGGTGGTGCGCGCCGAGCAGGGCGGCGGTCTGCAGCGCGGACCGGATCGCGGCGCCGGTCGGCCGCACCCTGATGGTCGGCACGCCGGCCATCTCAAGGCGTTCGGCCGTCGCGTGGACGCAGGTCAGCGCGACCGTGGTGGTGCTGCGCCGCCACAGCCGCTCGTGGAAGGCGGCCAGCGTGCCCGGCCCGGCCGCCTCCTCGCGCAGGTGGACGTGCTCGGTGCCGAGGTTGATCTCGTTGTAGGCCTCTTCGACCTCGGCCCTGCCGAGCACGTCGATGCTGACTTTGCTCGGCTCGTATCGGGCGTCCAGCGCGGCCCGCAGCAGCGCGCCCTGCAACGCCGCGCCGTTGAGCGGCACGAACGTCGCTGGCATGCTCAGCACGCCGGCCTTCCGCGCGAAGTCGTACGGCACCGGGCTGGCGAAAAGGCAGACGTCCACCCCTGAACCAAGCCGTACGACCTTGTCCGCGGCCTCCTGCTCGTCCCGGTAGGCGGCGGCGACCAGACGGCTCGGTATGGGGGTCGGGCCATGGCCCATGAGCATGACCCGTTCAACCAGGTCATGTGGGCCGACCACACCGATGGTCAAGTCTGGTGTTACCGCTCCGGGCCGCGGTGTACTCACAGGATGTCCCCGGGCAAGCGTCCACGGCCGCGCCCATGGCTCCGATGGTCGCCGTGGCCGCTCCGGCGGCCAGGCGCGCAGCCGATCTTCCGATGGCTCCCCGGGCCACGCACCCCGACGTGCGCGGCCAATCCGATCAACGGATCTCTCATGCCTCATGCCCCTGCCTGTTGCCAACATCGCGAGTTTCGGTGCGACTGGTTCCTCATTGGGCAGATCGCATGGAGGCCCGCACATGTGACGCCCAGCCGGGAATCGGTTTAATGGTGCGGCGAAAAACTCACCAGAGCCGAGGGTAGGTGAGTAATATCTCACCTACACGACAGCTTCGTGACTAACTTACGTCAGATGTGGTCATTTATGCGTCCTTACACGACTTCTCGGCAGATTTCAGCCCCGAGAGTCGTGAGTCGCTCCGCGATGTGGGCGTGACCACGGTCCAGGTAGTAGCCGGATGTGATGGTTGTGGTCCCGCCCGCGGCGAGCCCGGCGATGACGAGGGCGCTGCCGGTGCGCAGGTCGTGTGCGACGACCTCGGCCCCGGCCAGCGGGGCCGGGCCGTTCACCTTGGCTCGGTTGCCGTCGACGTCGATGGCGGCGCCCATCTTGAGTAGTTCCTCGGCCAGCTTGAACCGGCCGTCGAAAATCCGCTCGTAGATGTACGAAGGCCCTTCCGCCAGGCAGGACAGCGCCATGATCGGCGACTGCAGGTCGGTGGCGAAGCCGGGGTACTCGTCGGTGATCACGTTGATCGGGCGCAGCGCGCGCTCGCGGCGCACTTGGAGCACCGCGCCCTGGGCGGCGAACTCCACGCCCATCTGCTCGAGCTTGTCGGCGGCCACGCCCAGGTGCTCAAGCGAGGCGCCGACGAGATTGATCTCGCCGCCGGTGATCGCCGCGGCCATCACGAAGACGCCGGTGTCGATGCGGTCCGGCATGACGGTGTGCTCGACGGCGGACAACTCGCCGACGCCCTCGACGGTGATGAAACCGCTGCCGCCGCCGTGGATGCGGGCGCCCATCCGCTGGAGGAACTCGATGACGTCGAGCACCTCGGGCTCGAGCGCGCAGTTTTTGATGTGGGTGGTGCCCCTGGCCAGCGAGCCGGCGATGAGGAGGTTTTCGGTGCCGGTGTGGGAGGGCGTGTCGAGGTAGAGCGTGCCGCCGCGTAGGTCGCCGGCCTTGATGTGGATGACGCCGTCGCCGTTTTCGGTCATCTGCTCGGTGACGGTGGCGCCGAGCCGCTTGAACCCGTTGTAGTGGAAGTCGAGGTTGCGGCTGCCCAGGTTGCAGCCGCCCACGCCTTCGATCACGGCCTCGCCGAGCCGGTGCAAAAGCGCCGGCACGAACAGGAAGGAGCCGCGGAACCTGGCGGCGATCTCGGCGGGCAGCACCGGGCTGCTCAGCGTCGACGCGTCGATGACCAAGGTGCGCTCGGCTTCGTGCAACTCGGCCTTGACGCCGATGGCCCGGGCCAGTTCGACCGCCCTGCGTACGTCCTCGATGATCGGCACGTTACGCAGCACCGTACGGCCCTTGGCCGCGAGCAGCGATGCACCGATCATGGGAAGAACGGCGTTCTTCGCGCCCTGAACGAATACTGTGCCGCTCAGCCGGCGGCCCCCACGCACGCGGTATCGAACCTCGCGGCCCAAGCTCATTGCGGCGGTACTCCTTCGTCGTCGGTGAGTGCTCCGAAACTATTCCCTGCCCGCCGGAGACGTAAGTGCGGGATCGCGAGTGGGCAGGACGACCCAGTATCGCACCGGGTCACGGCCTTGATCGGCCGTTCGGCATTGCTTTCGGTCAGGTTCGACGACCGTTTAGATCGCATACCGACCGTAAAGGTTCGCCGCGACGGGCGACGACCTCGTGGCCGGTCAACGCCGTGCCTCACCGGAACCGCAGCCCCGTCAACAGTTCGTAGGCCTCGATGTACTTATCCCGGGTGCGGGCCACGACATCGGGCGGCAGCGGGGGCGGCGGCGCGCCCGCCGCCTGGTCCCACC
>CALAED010000550.1 GCA_937891035.1 uncultured Thermomonosporaceae bacterium
AAAGAAACGGCACTCATGGCAGACACCGCCCGCCTCCTCCGAGCCCAACCTGGCAGCGCGACGGCGTTCAAGGCGAAAGAGACCGCGGTGTCCGCGGCCCGCGCGTACATCGAGGAGGCCCTGGAGGCATGCGAGCTCACCCACCTCATGGACGACGCCAAGCTCATCGTCAGCGAACTGGTCACCAACGCGATCCGCTATACCACCGACGTCGTGGTCGTCCAGTGGTCGGTCTCCGAGGACGCGGAGTTCGTGATCGAGGTCGGCGACTCCGCGCCCGAGCTGCCGGAAATCGCCACGGACGACGCGCTCAGCCTCCACGGACGAGGGCTGGTCATCGTCGCGGCGGTGGCCGACGATTGGGGCGCCCACCGGATCGAGGGCGGAAAGATCACCTGGGCGACCCTGAAAATCCAGTCGGCTTGATCGGAGTCAGGTCCCGAGGGAGGCGACCAGGCGGCGCAGGCCGGCCAGCCAGCGGTCGCGGTCGGCGGCCTTGCGGCGGACGAATTCGGCGACCTCCGGGTGCGGCAGGATCAGGAAACGCTCGGCGGCGAGACCGGCGACGACCGCGTCCGCGACCTCCTCGGGCGCGAGTACCTTGCCGGCCGCCGCGACCAGGCGGGCCGCCTCGTGACTGTCCCCCAGACCGTCTTCGAGCATCGGCGTGCGGACGCCCTGCGGACACAGCGCGCTGACCTTGATGCCCTGATCGCCGTACGTCACGGCCAGCCATTCGGCGAAGGCGACCGCGGCGTTCTTGGTGACCGCGTACGGCGCGTCGCCCGGCTGGGTGAGTAGCCCGGCGGCCGAGCAGGTGTTGAGCAGGTAGCCGCCGCCCCGCGCGAGCATGTGGGGCACGACGGCGCGGGCCGCGTAGACGTGCGCAAGCACATTGACCGACCAGGTGTGCGCCCAGACGTCGTCGGGGGCGTCGAGCCCGCGTGCGGTGGCCACGCCGGCGTTAGAACATAGCAGGTCGATGCCGCCGAGCTCCCTGACCGCCCGGTCTATCATCGCCTGGACCTGCGTCTCGTCGGTGACGTCCGTACGCATCGACAGCACCCGGAGCCCGGGCCCGGCCGCCGACCGCAGGTCGGCGGCCACGTCGGCCAGCGCCGGCTCGGCGATATCGGCCAGGCACAGGCCGGCGGCTCCTTCGGCGGCGAACCTGCGGGCCATAGCCGCGCCGATGCCGCCGCCCGCGCCGGTGATGACGGCCACTGTGCCGGAGACACGCATGATGGCAACATACCGACCAGTCGGTAGGTATCGCCAGATTTAGTGATCTTGTGATCGATTAGAGGGTAAGCGAACAATAGAAAAGTAGAGGTGGAGATCACATGCGGACCGGACTAGAGGGCAAGACCGCACTCGTCACAGGGGCGTCCCGGGGCATCGGCAAGGCCATCGCCCAAGAGCTCGCCGCCGAGGGCGCCAACGTCGTGCTCGCCTCGCGCAAGCAGGAGGCGCTGGACGAGGTCGCCGCGGAGATCCGCGCCGCGTGCCCTGAGGTCGGAGTGCTGGCGAAGGCGGCGCACGTCGCGCGCGAGGAGCAGGCCCAGGCGTGCGTCGAAGCGGCCGTGGCCGAGTTCGGCGGCATCGACGTGCTGGTCAACAACGCCGGGACGAATCCGTACTTCGGCCCGCTCGTCGACATCGACGAGGCCAGGGCCACCAAGATCGTCGAGATCAACCAGTTCAGCATCGTGCGGTGGACCCAGCTCGCGTGGAAGGCGTCGATGGCCGAACGCGGCGGTTCGGTCATCAACATCGCCTCGGTCGGGGGCCTGTCGACCGAGATCGGGATCGGCTACTACAACGTCACCAAGGCCGCGGTCATCCACCTGACCCGCCAGTTCGCCATGGAGCTCGCCCCGCAGGTCCGGGTCAACGCCATCGCGCCCGGCGTCGTGCGCACCCACCTCGCGCGCGCTCTCTGGGAGAACAACGAGGAGGCCATCAGCAAGTACATGCCGCTCGGCCGCATCGGTGAGCCGGCGGACATCGCGCACGCCGCGGTCTTCCTCGCCGGCGACACGGCCGCGTGGATGACCGGCGAGACTCTCGTCATCGACGGCGGCTCCCGCGTCCGCGCCTCCATCTCCTAAAGGCACGGCCACAACCCGAGAGGAAGACGTGATCATGACGGCTCGGTGGGGGTTGACCATCCCGCTGTACGGTATGGCGCTGCCGGCGCAGCGGAAGATCATCGAGGAGCTTGCCGATCTCGGCTACACCGACGCCTGGACGGGCGAGACCAACGCGACCGACGCGTTCACGCCGCTCGCGCTCGCGTCCCAATGGGCGCCGACGCTGCGCCTCGGCCCGGCGATCGTGCCGGTCTACACCCGCGGCCCCGCGCTGCTCGCCCAGCAGGCGGCCACCTTGGCACAGCTCGCGCCGGGGCGGTTCGTCATGGGCATCGGCACGTCGTCGCCGGCGATCGTGACGCGCTGGAACGGCATCCCGCTCGAAGAGCCGTACCGCCGCGTCCGCGACACGCTGCGCTTTTTGCGCCGGGCGCTGACCGGCGAGAAGGTCACCGAAGAGTACGAGACGTTCGCCGTCCAGGGATTCAAGCTCGACGTGGCGCTGGACGAGCCGCCGCCGATCGTGCTCGCCGCGCTGCGCCCCGGCATGTTGCGGCTGGCCGCCCGCGAGGCCGACGGCGCCATCACCAACTGGCTCGCGCCGCGGGACGTCCGTACGGTGCGGGCGGAGTTCGGCACGGACAAGGAGCTGATCGCGCGGATCTTCGTGTGCCCGACGGAGGACGCCGACGAGGCCAGGCGGCTGGGCCGCCGGCTGATCGCCGCATACCTGACCGTGCCGGTGTACGCGGCGTTCCATCAGTGGCTCGGCCGCGGCGACGCCCTCGCGCCGATGAACGAGGCCTGGGCGGCGGGCGACCGCAAGGGGGCGCTCGACCGCATCCCCGACGAGGTCGTCGACGAGCTGATCGTGCACGGCTCGCCGGCCCGTTGCCGGGCCCGCATCCAAGAGTACGTGGAGGCCGGGCTCACCACCCCGGTGGTGATGATTTTGCCTGGTGGCGGTGGTCCGTCGGGCGCCGACGCCGTGCGCGCCCTCGCCCCCGGCGCCGGCTGAGACAAACACCGAGCTCGCGCGTTTACGGTCGTCCCGCATGGGCAGGGTGGGCAAGGTCCGATACCCAGAGTAAGGAGCAGGCCTTGCTTACGCTGACCGAAGGTGCCGTCCAAGTGATTCGCACCGTCACGTCACAGCCACAGCTGCCGGAGGAGACCGGGATCCGGATCGTGGCGCAGGACACGGCCGGCTCACTCAGCCTTTCGGTGACCGAGGGGCCGGAAGAGGGAGACCAGGTCGTTGAGGCGGGCGGCGCACGCGTCTTCCTCGAGTCCGGCGCCGCGATGGCCCTGGATGACAAGACGCTCGACGCCGAGATCGACGACAAGGGGGACGTGTCCTTCTTGATCGGCCAGCAGCCTACGTAAGACTCCCCGCGTTCCGGGAGTCGCCGCCGGGGTCATCGCGATCCGCCGGCGGGTGCCGTGTGCCTGCCGTCAGGACGTGCGGACGGGCAGGTCGTAGCAGCGGCGGACGCTGGAGCCGATCCGCGAGATGTCGGTCCCGTAGATGTGGATCGACATGGCCACCTCGGTGCTCGCGTTGCGGACACGGTGGATGTCCCCCGGCGGCGCGAAGCCGCTGACCTCGCCGACGCCGTTGACGTTCTTCCCGGCGGGGAGCAGGCTCGCCCCGTCGCCGCTCAGCGTGAAGAGCTCTTCGTACTCCGCGCCCTGGATGACGCCGAACACGCACCAGGTGACGTGGTCGTGGATCGGGGTCAGCTGGCCGGGCCGCCACACGAGGCCGACCACGGAAAAGGCGCCGTCCGGCTCGGCGTGCAGCAGGTGCGAGCAGTAGTCAACGGGATCGCCAAGCCGCTGGTCAGCGGTGAAGACGTCGGGCGTGGGCAGGTTGGCGGCGAGCACATCGGCCACCCGCTTCGCCGTTTCGCGCCACGAGGCATGCAGGTCGACGGCGTCCCGCACGCCGACGACGAGCCCCTGGGCGAGCCCGGTCTGGGTCAGCATTTGGTCATCCCCCTTCTGCCCTTTCGTCCTGCCTTAATCTTCAGCCTGCACCAGGGCCATCCATAGGTCCAATGCCTAATGCCTTTCAAATCCATAGATGGCGTATATAAATTGGCCATATGCTGGACCTCACCCGGCTACGCGTACTCGTCGCGCTGGCTCGCACCGGGTCGGTGACAGCCGCCGCGCGAGAGCTGCACTACTCCCAGCCGTCCGTCAGCCACCACCTGGCCAGGCTCGAGAGTGAGACGGGGGCGAAGCTCGTGCAGCGGGCCGGCCGCGGCGTCCGGCTCACCGAAGCCGGTCGCCAGCTGGCCGAGCGTGGCGCGGAGATCTTGGGCCGGATGGAGGCCGCGGAGGCGGAGCTGGCCGCGCACGTCGGGCTGCGGCAGGGCCGGGTGCGGCTGGCCGCCTTTCCGTCGGCGCTCGGCACGTTCGTGCCGGCGGCGGCCGCCCGGCTGGCCGCCGGTCATCCCGGCCTGGAGCTGCGCCTGATCGAGGCCGAGCCGCCTGAGGCGGTACGCATGTTGCGCGCCGGCCACATCGACGTCGCGGTGATCTTCCGGTACGACGACAGCGTTCCGGAGGACGACGGCATCGAGATGCACCGCCTGCTCGAGGACCCGACCTATTTGGTGGCCGCCGAGCCGCCGACCACCGACTTGGCCACCTATGCGAACGGCCCGTGGATAGCCGGCTGCGATCGCTGCCGGATGCACCTGCTCGAGCTGTGCGCCCGCACCGGGTTCGAGCCGAGCATCGCCTTCACCACCGACGACTTCGTGGCCGTGCAGGCGATGGTGGCCGCCGGGCTCGGGGTCACCACGCTGCCCGGCCTCGCTTTGCGCGCCGCCCGCCATCCTGGCGTGCGCGTCGTCGCGCTCCCCGATTCACCGCGCTACGTGCTGGCCGCGACGTACGGAACGCCGCCGCACCCGCCGGCGACGGGGGCGCTGCTCGCCGCGCTCACCGAGGCGGCGACGAGCTGATCACCGAGTCAGGGCAGCGCCTGAACCTCCTTGATGACCTCGGGCATCGCGGCGTTGTTGCCGCGGGCGAACTCCAGCAGCGTGCGCAGCTGTTCGTCGCTGAACTCGGCGAAGCGGGCCTGAACGGACGTGGCGACCGGCTCGAAGTAGCCGGCGATCCGTGCCATCGCCTCCGGGACCAGCTCGACGATCACTCGCCGCCGGTCGTGGGGGTCGCGGCTCCGCCGTACATAGCCGGCCCGCTCCAAGCGGTCGACCACCGCGGTGATGGCGCCCCCGGTGGTGATGCCCATCGCCTGCGCCAGCCCACCCGGGGTCACCGGCCCGTCGAGCGAGAGCAGGTTGAGGCATTGCAGATCGGTGACATTGAGGCCCGCCTTGCCCGCGACGGTGTGATGGAGCAACACCGTCCACATCGTGCCGCGCTGCATGGTGTCCCGCAGCTCGGCGGCGAGTCGTTGGCGTTCCTCGGTGGACATCGCGTTTTTCGCCCCTCTAAATCTCTCCTATACCGAGAGACTACCCGCTCTGAAGCGTCATTCCTCCAGGAGAACCGAGGTGTCGAAGATGAAGTCGACCGGCTCGGGGATGTGCAGCTTTTCCCCCATCTCCACCGAGGTCGACCGCGCGTAGCGACCGTCCTTGGGCTCGCTGAAGACGGTCACCGTGGCCGGCTCGGCCAGCGGGTCGACCAACAGCAGGAGCGGCACCCCGCCGCCCGCGTAGATGCCGGGCTTGTCATCCCTGTCGATGTTCACACTCCCCGGCGACACCACCTCGCCGACCATGATCAGACCATCGGTGAACACCTCTCGGTCGCCCCACCTGGGCGCGTCCTTGGGCCCCATCACGAAGTCGGGTTCGTATGGAAGGCGTGACCCGGGAAGGCACACGTCAAGCCCAGGCCACGCCCGCCAGCCGCGCTCCCTGGCCACGGGGAGCAGCGCCTCGCAAAGGAGACCGCCGATCCACTGGTGCTCCGGGCTGCCGACGGGGCTCACGACGAGACGCCCGTCGATGGCCTCGACCCGCCACCTGCCAAGATGAGGGACGAGATGGTCGTAGAGGGCGCGCAGGTTCTCGGCGCAGGGCGGCGGCGGGTCTTGCGGAGCGACTTCCATAGTCGGCGGAGCCTCCGGAGCCGAGGTCGCAGCCGTCGGCCGCTCGGGTTTCGCAGCGCGATCCTGGCGCGGCGACGATGCCTTGGGGTGCGGTTTCCTTGAGGTGGCGACCATGGGGCCATCATCTCTTTCTCGCTCCTCGCGGACACGACAACGGGGGGAATACCCCACGTATTCAAGTAGATGCAGATCGTGAGCGCAAAGCGAGATGGCCTGAACCGCGCGGACCGACCCCGCGGTCAGCCGGCCTTGACGAGCTCGGCCAGCAGCTCGACCTGAGCGGGATCGGCCAAAGCGGTGCCGACCCCGGCGACGCGCGCACCGGCGGCCAGGAAGTCGGGCGCGGTGTAGGCGTCGACGCCTCCCGTGGCGACCATCTTGACCTGCGGGAACGGGCCAGAAATAGTCTTGAACCACGCGGTGCCGAGCGCGGTCGCCGGGAAGCACTTCAGCCAGTCGACACCGTGCCGCAGCGCCAGCTGGATCTCGCTCGGCGTCGCCACCCCGGGCAGGTGCGGCAGGCCGGCGGCGAGCGAGGCCGCGAGGACCGCGGGGTCGAGGCCCGGCGCCACGGTGAATCGCGCCCCCGCCTCGGCGACCGCCGTCACCTGCTCCAGCGTGATCACGGTGCCGGCGCCGACGGCACGGCCGCGTTCGGCGCCGGCGGCGACGGCGGCGCGCAGCGCGGGCAGCGCGTCCGGCGTCTGCACCGGCACCTCGACCAGGTCGATGCCGAGATCCCAGGCGCGCGACGCCAACTCGACCGTCTCTCGCTCCGGCAGGCCGCGCAGGATCGCCATGATCCGGTGCGTGCCGATGATCTCGTCGAAGCCCTTGGACATATGTCCGTCTCCATTCCTGGCTCGTCCGGCCCCGAGGATGGCCGGCGTTTCGGTCGGTCGGTTCGCGTCGTGTCTTTGTCAGTCTGCGGCACTGGCGGTCGGCGGTTCGGTCAGTCCACGGCGGGGGCGGCGAGCCGCATGCCCGGCCAGTGCTCGTCGGCGGCGGCGAGCATCCGCTCACGGGCCGCGGGCGGCGGGAAGACGGCGAGGTCGCCAACGCAACCGAGCGCCGCGGCCGCAGTGATGTGCCCGAGCCGGAGCCGGTTGCGCGCGGAGCGCCCGCCGATGTGCCCGGACAGAAACCCGGCGGCGAAGGCGTCGCCGGCCCCGACCGGCTCGACGACGTCGATCCGCAACGCCGGTACGAACGTACGCTCGTCGCCTTCGTAGCAGGTGGCGCCGTGTTCGGCGTCCTTGATCACAAGGCAGGGCACGTCGGGCAGCAGGGCCCGGATATCGTCGGGCGTGGCCGTCCCCCAAAGCGTCTCGGCCTCGTCTCGCCCGGTGAGGACCACGTCGGCGCGGCCGGCCAGCGGCAGCAGCGTCGCCGCGGCGTGCGCCGGCTCCCACAACGCCGGGCGGTAGTTGATGTCGAAGCTCACCAGCGGCCCGCCCGGCGCCCGGCGCCCGGCGAGCAGCCGGTCGACGAGGGCGGCGCAACTGGGCGAGAGCACGGGCGTGATCCCGGACAGGTGGATGAGGCCGGCCCCGCGCGCCATGACGACCTCGGCGAACGCGGGCCCCATCGCCGCCGCGGCCGAGCCCTTGCGGTAGTAGTGCACGGTCGACCGACCGACCCCCGGGTCTTTGAGGTAGAGCCCGGTGGGCCGCTCCGGGTCGACCTCGACGTCCCCGACGTCCACCCCGTGCGCGGTGAGCGTGTCGAGGATGATCCGGCCGAACGGGTCGGCCCCGACGCGGCCCAGCCAGGCCGCGTGGTGGCCGAGCTGGGCCATGCCGGAGGCCACATTGGACTCCGCGCCGCCGACCTCCATCGTCAGCCGCGGCCGGTCGGCGAGGGGCGCCGGCACGACGGGAGTCAGCATCACCATGGTCTCCCCGACGCACACCACATCGGGTCGCACCTGATGGCCAGCGGGCATGATCATCCTCCGTGGCCGCTTCACCTACGCCAGGGCACCGAACAGGAAGTTTGCGGCCAGATCGCACCATACCCGGCATGCCGCCGGCCACCCGGACCGGACCCGGTGGTGGACGAGGCCGGCACCCCCAAGGGTGACGACCTAGACAACAAACGAGATCGACGCGTGTGTCAACCGCGCGCCCGCGACGTCAACGCCACCGCTCGGCGATCTGCCGGGCCCAGCGGTAGTCGGCCTTGCCGGCCGGCGAACGGACGACCTCGTCGACGAAGGCGTACGTGCGCGGCACCTTGTAACCGGACAGGCTCTTCCTGCAGTGCGCGTCCAGGTCGGCGACCGACGGCCGGGCGCCCGTCCCGCCGTACGGCTGGACGACGGCGGCCACCCGGCTGCCCCACCGTTCGTCCGGGATCCCGGTGACGACCGCGTCGAAGACGCCGGGGTGGCCCTTGAGCACGGCCTCCACCTCCTCCGGGTAGACCTTCTCGCCGCCGGTGTTGACGCACTGCGAGCCGCGGCCGAAGACCGCGATCGTGCCGTCGGCCTCGACCGTCGCCATGTCGCCGGTGAGCAGCCAGCGCTCGCCGTCGATCACGGGGAAGGTGCGCGCGGTCTTGTCCGGGTCGTTGTAGTAGCCGAAGGCGATGTGCCCGCGTTTGGCGATCTGGCCGATGACCCCGGAACCTGGCCGTACCGGCCGCAGCGACTCGTCCAGCACCGCGAGCCGGTCATTGATCGGCCGGTACCTGAGCCCGTGCTCCGGGGTGGAGCCCGCGACGCCGGCCGCGGTGAAGCCCGACTCGCTCGACCCGAAGTTGTCGAGGACCATGACGTTCGGCAGCAACTGCCCCAGCCGCTCCCGCACCGAGCCTGACAAGATCGCGCCGGTGGAGCCGATCGCCGCGAGCGACGACATGTCGTAGCCGCCGGCGGCCAGCTCGTCGGCCAGCGGCCGCGCCATCGCGTCCCCGGTGATGTTGACGCTCACCACCCGCTCGCGCTCGATGGCGCGCAGCACCGCCGCCGCGTCGAAGCGGCGCGTGTAGACCATCGTCGCGCCGATCCACCAGCCG
>CALAED010000551.1 GCA_937891035.1 uncultured Thermomonosporaceae bacterium
ACCAGCCGCCGACCCCAACTCGACGAGACCTCGCGTACGGCCGTCGAAGAGGCCCGCGCGGGCCTCCACATGCGAACCCCAGAACCGCTCCATAGCGCTCCGAACGAGCCCGAAAACGGCCCCGACGCCGTCCTGTGGGACATGCTCGCCGCCGCGCCCGACGAGGGCGTACCCGTGCCGCACCTCATGCAGGCGACCGGCATGAGCCGCCCTTGGATCTACCAACGACGGGCGCGTGATCCAGATCAGCCGAGGACGCTGGCGCGCCGTGCCCGACAGCCCAGAGTGACCACCCTCAGCGACTTGTCTACGTCTACGTCTACGCGCGTGCCTGCACGTAAGGGCGGCATACGAGACATAGACGTAGACAAAGACAAGCACGCACCGTAACCAAAGGAGATGATCACCCACCCAGCAACCCGATGCCCGCACGGCGGGCGGAAAGGAGGCGATGCGCATTGCAGGCATACACCGTCGAGCAAGTAGCCAAGATCCTCAACATCGGACGTGACAAGGTCTACTACCTCCTCCGCACCGGCCAACTCCACAGCATCAAGATCGGCAAACTCCGCCGCATCACCGACCAACACCTCGCCGATTTCGTCGCCTCACTCGAAAAGACCCATAGCGAAGCGTAGAACAATGTGCTACGTTGCTCTACGTACAAGCTCGGAGCGCACCCACACAGGGAAGGCTCCAGGCCACGCCTCTTGATAACCGCATCGCGCGAGCGCACCCCTCCCCCGATCAAACCAATGATCACGAAGGAGGACGCTCACATGACAGGCGAACGAACCACGCTTCCGCCCGTACGGGTGGACGCCGAGTTCAAAGAACGCCTGATCAGATACGCCGCCTCGCAAGAGCGCGACGTGTCATGGGTCATCAGGAAGGCGATCAAGGAATACCTCGACAAGCACGAGGAGGGATCACTTGGCCAAAATCCTGATCGGTAAATACGAAGGGACGATCTATCCCGAGGGCAACGGCTTCACCGGAGCCATCTCCCTCGGGTTCGGTCCCGACGGAAAGCGCAAGCGTCTCAAGCGCAAGGGCAGGACCAAGACCGAGGTCCAAGACAAGCTGATCAAGGCCGTCGCGGACCTGACGTCCGGCATCCAGAGTCCCGAGCACTACACGGTCAAAAACGCCGTTGATGACTGGCTCGCCAAGGGACTCAAGGACCTCGACGAACGCACGGTCAAGACCTATCGCACCCTGGCCACCCGCCATGTCATCCCGCCGATCGGCAAGATGAAGATCAAGGATCTTCGTGCAGACGACGTCGATGACTGGCTCGAGGGCCTCACGGGCAAGCTGTCCACCCGGACGCTGCGAACGGTTCACGCGATCCTCAAGCGGTCCATCCGGCAGGCACAGGCCCGTGACCTGGTCTTGCGCAATGTGGCCGAACTGGTCACCCCACCCAAGGGACAGCCAGGACGGCCCAGCAAGGCACTCACGCAAGAACAGGCTCAGGCCGTCCTCGACAGAGCGCGACGATCACGGCTCTACGCCTACATCGCGCTCAGCCTGATGACGGGCATCCGCACGGAGGAAGCACGCAAACTCCGCTGGGATCACGTCGTCGCGTGGGTGGACGAGGACGAACGGTGGCAGCCGGTCACCAAGGCCGGCTTCGCTCACAAGCGCTTCGCGGTCTACATCTGGCGGTCCGTACGGGCCACCGGAGACACCAAGACCAAGAAGTCGCGCCGCACGCTGGAACTGCCCGAGGAGGTCGTCAGAGCGCTCCGGAAGCACCACCGGCGACAGGCCAAGGACAAACTCAAGGCCGGTGCGCGATGGCAGGAGAACGGCCTCGTCTTCTGTACGAAGTTCGGGACGCCGCTCGATGCCAGCAGCGTCCGCCGGACGTTCCGCACCATCGCCACCAAGGCTGGAGCAGGGAGCCAGTGGACTCCCCGCGAACTCCGCCACTCGTTCGTCTCGATCATGAGTGACCAAGGCGTGCCCATCGAGACGATCGCCGACATCTGCGGGCACGCAGGAACGGCAGTAACCGAAGCCGTCTATCGGCATCAGCTCAAGCCGGTGATCCGTACCGGCGCCGAGTACATGAACTCGATCTTCGGGTCGAGCCAGTCAACGCAACTGTCCAAGTCCAAGTAAGTCGCGTGACGTTGGCTCCCCGGTTGGCTCCCCAAGCCCCTCAGGTCAGTTGAGACAGGCGTCTGACCGCGTCGTTGATGACTTCGTCGCGTTTGCAGAAGGCGAAGCGGACGAAGTGGGCGCCCGCGGCGGCGTTGTCGTAGAAGACCTGCGTCGGGACGGCGACGACGCCAGCCTTGTCGGGCAGGGCGCGGACCAGCTCCAGGCCGTCGTCGAAGCCCAGCGGCCGGATGTCGGCCTGCACGAAATAGGTGCCCTGCGGGCGGTAGGCCGTGAAGCCGGCGGCCTCGAGGCCGGTCATCAGGCGATCCCGCTTGGCCTCCAGCGACTTGCGCAGGTCGGCCACCCAGGCCAGCTCATTGCTCAGCGCGTAGGCCACGGCCCGCTGCCACGGCGCGCTTGAAACGTAGGTGAGGAACTGCTTGACGGTCTGGACGGCCCGAACGAGCGGTTCGGGCGCGGTGACCCAGCCGACCTTCCAGCCGGTGGCGGAAAACGTCTTGCCCGACGAGGAGATCGCGACCGTGCGCTCGCGCATGCCGGGCAGCGTCGCGAGCGGGATGTGCTCGGCGTCATCGTAGGTGAGGTACTCGTACACCTCGTCGGTGACCGCGATCAGGTCGTGTTCGCGGCAGACGTCGGCGATGACCTCGAGCTCCTCGCGCGTGAAGACCGTGCCGACCGGGTTGTGCGGCGAATTGACCAGCATGAGCTTCGTCCGCGGCGTGATCGCGGCGCGCAGTTCGTCCGGGTCGAAGGTGAACCGGCCACCCTGCCGCTCCGGGCGCAGTGTCACCGGGCGGCGGACCGCGCCGGCCAGCGCGATGACGGCCGCGTAGGAGTCGTAGTAGGGCTCGAAGACGGCCACCTCGTCGCCCGGCTCGGCCAGTGCCATGATCGAGGCGGCGATCGCCTCCGTGGCCCCGACCGTGATGAGCACCTCGCCGTCGGGGTCGTAGGACAGCCCGTAGCGGTCCTCGCGCTGCGCCGCCACCGCGGCGCGCAGCTCGGGGATGCCGGGGCCCGGCGGATATTGGTTGCCGCCCGATCGAATCGTCTCGATCGCGGTCTCGAGCATGGCCGGCGGCCCGTCGGTGTCGGGGAATCCCTGCCCAAGATTGATCGCTCCGGTCCGTACGGCCAGCGCCGACATCTCCGCGAAGATCGTCGTCCCGAAGCCCTGCATGCGCGTCACGAGCGGCTCACTCACGCCGCCACCATAACCACAATCCGAGGAGCCGGAACGCGGCCGGGGCGGCTAGGTTGACTCCGAGTCGAGGAGGTGCGGGCCGCGTGGGGAGTTGGAAGGCGGACCGGAGCGAGGCCGCGCTCGAGATCGGCACGGCGGTGGTGAAGGCCGCCTGCGCGATCTGGCTCGGCGCCGTGGGCACCGCCGTGAGCAGCCTGGCCGATCTGCTGGCGAATCGGGTCCGCAGCCGGCTGGAGCGGCATCGGATCGAGCTGCTGTTCGGTCAGTGCGCCGATATCGTCGCCGACAAGGTGCTCGCGCTCCTCGATCACGAGTTCCGGGGCCTGCCCGAAAACGAGCTCAACGCCGCCGTGCTCGCCGTCGCCGACACCTTCGCCCAGGCCCGGCTGAACGATCAGGCGCTCGTACGGGCCGACCTCGACGCCCGCCTCGTCGAACGCCGGCTCGCGCCGGCCCGGGCGGCCGTCCTCGCCACGGCCGGCCTGAACGAGCCGGCCGTGGGCCTGTACAACCGGATGCTCCACGAGTCGTGCGCCTACCTCGTCGAAGTCGTCACGACACTGCCCCAGTTCCAGGTCGGGGCACTCACCGAATTGCTGCGCCGCGACACGGCGATCCTCGACACGCTGCGCGGCGTGCTCACCCGCCTGCCGGAACGCCGCGGCCCCGACGACTTCACCGCCGACTATCGCCGCCAAGTCGTCAACAAGCTCGACCGGATGGAGATGTTCGGAGTCACCCTCGGTGAGGCCAGCCGCCGCTATCCGCTGAGTGTGGCCTACGTCAGCCTGACCGTGCTCAGCCGCGGCCAGGGAGCGGCGCGCCGCGATGACGGATGGCGGTTTTCGACCGGCCTGCGCGTCGAAGAAGCCCTCGCCAAGCAGAACCGGGTCCTGCTCGTCGGCGAGGCCGGGTGCGGAAAGACGACGCTGCTGCACTGGCTCGCGGTGCGCGCCGCGCGCCAGGACTTCCGCGGCCCGCTCGCCGACTGGAACCGGACCGTGCCGTTCTACGTGCCGCTCCGGCGGTACGCGGAAGGCGATCTGCCCGCACCCGAGCAGTTCCTCGACGCCGTCGGCCGCCACATCGCCCAGGAGATGCCGCCGGGCTGGGTACACGGCCTGCTACGGGAGGGTCGGGCGCTCGTGCTCGTCGACGGTGTGGACGAGCTGCGCGAGGGGGTACGCAGGGACGCCGCGCGCGACTGGCTGCGGGAGCTCGTCGCCGCGTTCCCCGAGGCCCGGTACGTCGTGACGTCGCGGCCCGCGGCCGTCTCCGACCGCTGGCTGGCCGGTGAGAGTACGCGGGCGGGCTTCACGACGATCGAGCTGCAGCCGATGTCGCAGTCCGACATGCGCTCCTTCGTACGGCGCTGGCACGAGGCGATGAGCCAGGAGATCGCCGACGCCGAGGAGCGGGACCGGCTCGACGGCGACGAGCGCGCGCTGCTCACGGTGATCGAGGCCGATCGGCACCTGCGCGCGCTGGCCGTCAACCCCTTGCTGTGCGCGCTGCTGTGCGCGCTCAACCGAGAACGCAACAGAGACCTGCCGCGCGACCGGATGGAGGTGTACGCGGCGGCGCTGGAGATGCTGCTCGGGCGCCGGGACCGGGCCCGTCAGATCGCCTCGCCCGTCGAGCTGACCATCACCGCCCAGACCATCCTGCTGCAGGACCTCGCCTTCTGGCTGCTCCGCAACGGCTGGTCGGACGCGCCGATGGAGCGAGTGAAGGAGCAGGTCGCGCGCTCCCGGCGCAACCTTCCGCGGGTGGACGCCACGCCGTGGAGCCTGCTGCGCCACCTCCTCGAGCGCAGCGGGCTGTTGCGCGAGCCGACGGCCGGGCGGGTGGACTTCATTCACCGCACGTTCCAGGAGTATCTGGCGGGCAAGGCAGCGGTGGAGGGCGACGAGATCGGTTTCCTGGCCGCCAACGCCCTCGACGACCAATGGCGGGAAGTCGTGATCATGGCTGCCGGCCACGCCCAGCCGAAGCAGCGCGACGAGTTGTTGGACAAGCTGCTCCACCCCAGCCGGCATGACTTCTACTTCGGCGAGAACCGCGACAAGCTGTCCCTCATCGCCATCGCCTGCCTGCAGACCGCACCACAAATCTCGCCCGAACAGCACGCGGAGATCGACCGGCTCACGCGTGAGCTGATCCCGCCAAAGTCGGTGGACGCCGCCGAATCGCTCGCGGCCGCCGGTGAGGTGGTGCTCGATGTACTCGCCGAGCGGCCACCGCGCAACATGTACGAGGCGGCGGCCTCGATCCGGACGGCCGCGCTGATCGGCGGCCCCGACGCGCTCGCCTTCAACGGCGAGATGGCCGCCCGCTATGGCCGCTATGGGAAGGTCAGCGATGAACTGATCCGGGCGTGGCGGGTGTTCGACGCGGACGCCTACGCCCGCGACGTGCTGTCGAAGGTGCCGTCGCTGACCAATCTGCTGCTGGTCGACAGCACCTCGCTGCCGGGCATCGTCCATCTACGTGGCCTGCGGAGGCTGAATCTCGAGATCAGCCAGGACACCAGCGATCTCACGCCGCTGGCCGAGTTGCCCGAGCTCGAGGAGGTCATCCTCGGCTGGGGTGCCGTGCTCCCGTCCATCGCCCCGCTCGCCCACGCGCCGCGGCTGAGGGCGTTGACGCTGGTGGGGCGCCTCGAGGCGGCGGATCTGCGGCCGATCTCCGGGTGCCCGTCCCTCGCCGAACTCGTGCTGGTGAACTCCTCGCAGCACACGGCGCCGGGACTGCTGGCCGAGCTGCCCGAGCGACCGCCCGGACTGCGGACGCTCCACATCCGCGATTGGCCGTTCCTGGAGACCTTTGCCGGCCTGGAACGGTGGGACGGCCTCACCGCGCTGCACATAACCCAGTGTCGAGGACTGCTCGATATCTCGGCGCTCGGCAAGATCCCGAGCCTGGAGCAGCTGGATATCGCCGAGATCGGCTCCTACGAACTGGTCGGGCTGCGCAGGCTCAAGCGGCTGCGAACGCTGATCCTCCGGGACTGGCGCGAGATCGACCTGACTCCGCTGGCCGGTATGCGCGACCTCCAGGTATTTGTCCCGGGAGGTGCCCGCCTGCACGGCGCGGAGGTCCTGGGCAAGGGCTCGTCGATCCTCGGACAGGACTCCGCGAAGCCGGCGAGGCGGCCGGATCTGGCCGGCGACGGGCGATGAGCAATTGAGATGATCCCGTGCGGGGGCAAGGTCTGCGGGGCCAACGTCGCACGAGGAGTACTTATGCGCCGCATGTATGTCCTGCGCAACCGACGTGAATGCGCCGACGAGCGGCCCGCGCTCGCCCTTCCAGTTCCAGGCGCTGCGCGTTGGCGTCAACTCGCGGCGGCCTACCAGGACCGCTGATTCAGGGCCGGCCGCCCTCGGCGTCCGCACCCGCGCCGGCGGCCTCGTCCGGCGAGTCCAGGGAGGCGAGCCACGCTAGGACCGACTCGGTGTGCTGACCGAGCATCGGCGGCGCCGTGTGCGCGCGGGCCACGGCGCCGTCGAACCGCAGCGGCGACCCCGGTAGCTCGATGCGGCCGAGCTGGGGGTGATCGACCTCGATGACGAGGTCCTGCGAGCGGGTCTGTTCCCACTCGTAGACCTCGTCGATCGTCCGGATCGCGCCGGCCGGGATGCCCGCCTCGGCGAACCTGGCCAGCCAGCCCGCACGGGTGTCGGCGGCGAGGGCGTGCTCGATCGTCTCGGTCAGCTCGGCGCGCCGCGCCGAGCGGTCCCGGATCGTCGCGAACCGCTCGTCGTCGGGGTCGAGGCCGACGATCACGGCGAACCGGCGCCACAGATTCTGGTTGGCGACCCCCAGCTGCAGCACGCCGTCCTTGCAGCGGAACGTCCCGTACGGTGCGATCGACGGGTGGTCGTTGCCGATCGACTCGGGGACCTCGCGGGCGACGGTCCAGCGGGTGCCCTGATAGGCGTGCGCGCCGACCACGGCGGCGAGCAATGACGTGCGCACCACCTGCCCGCGGCCGGTCCTGGTGCGCTCGTAAAGGGCGGCGAGCACCCCCTGCACGCCGTTCAGCCCCGCCAGGATGTCGGCGATGGACAGCCCCATCTTGCTCGGCTGCCCGGGCGGCCCCGTCACGCTCATGATGCCGCTCTCGCCCTGCATGATCGCGTCGTAGCCGGGCCGGCCGCCTTCCGGCCCGTCGTGCCCGAACCCGCTGATGGACAAGATGACCAGGCCGGGGTTGAGCTCGTGTAGCCGGGCGACGGGGAAGCCGAGGCGGTCAAGCACGCCGGTGCGGAAGTTCTCCACGAGCACGTCGGCGTGCCGCACCAGCCGGGTCAGCGTGTCCCTGCCGGTCTCGGACTTGAGGTCGAGCTCGATCGACTCCTTGTTGCGGTTGATCGCCAGGTAGTACGTGCTCACGCCCGCGTCGCCGACGAAGGGCGGTCCCCAGCCTCTGGTCTCGTCGCCGATGCCCGGCTGCTCGACCTTGATGACGCGGGCGCCGAGATCGGCCAGGGCCATGGTGGCGTACGGCCCGGCCAGCACCCGGCTCAGGTCGAGGACGACGACACCGTCAAGGGGTCCGGACACCTGATCCTCCTAGATAGCTCCCAGATAGCGGCTGCTTGCGATGTCATGGCTTCGTCGCGGGTGGGCAGAGGCTGATGGGCGACAGGAACGCGTTGCGTGGCCCGGCCGACAGCGGACCGGGTGGGCCGGCCCGCTCCAGGTCAAGATCGGTGCCGATCGCCGCGCAGATCGCCGCCGCCTCGGCCTCGACGTCGGCCCAGCGCATTGCGACGTCGTCGAACGGGGCGACGGTGATGCGCCCGGCGTCCGGGTCGAGCTCCCAGACGCCGGCGGCCATGCCGTCGACGATCACCGTGGAGGTCGCGTTGCCGCTCTTGTCGTACACCCTGGCGTAGTCGGCAGCGGTCACCTGACGGCCCCGGCCCGCCGGCCCGCTCGCGTACCCCATCAGGTAGCTGTCCCAGACGGGCAGCAGCCGCAGCGAGGAGACCGGTTCGGCCGCCGCGAGCGCGGCGCGTTCGTCGGTAAGCACGATCGCGTCGACGCCGTCAAGCGACACCGGGGTGAACTCATCGCCGAGCGCGGCCAGCGCCGCGTCGGTGTCGCGCTTGGTCCAGCCCGCCCACCACGTGAGGTCGGCGGCGGTGGCCGGCCCGAACGCGCGCAGGTAGCGCCTGGCCAACTCGACCCGGGCCGCCGCCGGATCGACGGGCTCGATCGGGGCGCCGACCCAGTCGTCCCACAGGGCGTAGGCGTAGTTGTCGCTGCGCCACGAGCCGCGTACGTCGGCGCGGACGACCTGTCCGGTGCGGCCAAGCAGCGCCACAGTGAACTGCAGGCCCTCTTTGACCCCCGGCACGTCGTCGCCGAGCGCCGCCGGTCGTGGCGACGACGGCGTCGGCGGCGGCCGGCAGCCGGGCCACGGCCATGCCCTGCTTGGCCAGCACGTGCGCGCGGGCCCGTGCCATCGGGACCTGCGTCGGCTCGGGCATCGGGACCACCTCCATCTTCGCTCATGGATCTGGGAGCGCTCGTCCCTCTTTTGGGAGTATTCCTGGCCGGGAGTATGCCGGGCCGCTCCCCGAGCGTCGCCGGTGGGGGGCCTCCCCGTACGAGAACCAGCGACCTCGCCTGGCCGCCCGACCACCAGGGCTCGCGGGATCCGGCGTCGTTCGGATTTCAGATATCGACGGGGGCGTGGGCGCGGCCGCCGGACAGGCGCGGATAGCCGGGGCCGCGATCGAAGAAGGGGGCGGGACCGCGTTCGCCCTGCAGGCGGGCCCGCAGCTCCGCCGTCGCCGCGAGGTCCGGTCGGGGCTCAGACCTCGGCTAGGGTCCGGTACTCGG
>CALAED010000552.1 GCA_937891035.1 uncultured Thermomonosporaceae bacterium
CCGCCGCGAGCGCCGCAGGAACGTTCTCAACACCGCGGTGCGGATCGCCGTACCGAGCATTGCCTGGATCACGTTGGCCGCGCTCAGCACCGATGGCTACCATCTGCGCGACGTGCTGCTCGTCAACGGCATACTCGGCCACCGCAGCAACTACTGGTTCATCGAGATCATGGTCTACACCCTGATCACCATGGCCGCGTGTCTGACCATCCCCGCCCTGGACACAATGGAGCGGCGCTTTCCCTTCGAGTTCCCGCTCCTGCTCTGCGCGCTTGGGCTGGTTACCCGTTACGACCTGTTCGGGATCACCACTCAACTCCACCTGACGAACGCGATCGTCGCCTTTTGGCTGTTCCCCCTCGGCTGGGCGGCGGCCAGAGCGAACACCGCGAAACAACGAATGCTGATAACGGCGATAGTCCTGATCACCGTTCCCGGCTATTTCGGGCCCGAAGGGATGTCACGGGAGATCCTCATCGTCGCCGGGGTGATGTTGCTGATCTGGGTACGCCGACTACCAAGTCTGAGCCCGCTCAATCATGTCGCCGGGCTGCTGGCCGCCGGCACGTTGTACATCTACCTGACCCACTGGCAGATCTACCCGCTTTTCCGCGGGTACCCGCAGCTGCTGGCGCTGTTCGTGTCGATCGCGATCGGCATCGCCTATACAGCCGTCGCGACAAAGGCGATGCGGTACCTAAAACTCGGCTAGCGCCGCGCACTCGGCTCTGTCACCCCAATCCGTCCGCGGGATTACGAACGCGATCGCGGCTAACGTCGTCGAAGGCGCGCGCAGGAGCCGCGGACTGGAGCTAGGTGAGCTCGCGGCCGCGGGTCTCGGGGAGACCGAGCAGCGCGACCAGGGCGAGGGCGTAGCCGGCCGCGCCGAACAGCATGGCGCCGCCGAGGCCCATGACCTCCGAGAGGAAACCGACGACGGTCGGGAAGAAGGCGCCGAGCGCGCGGCCGAGGTTATAGGTGAACCCCTGACCTGTGCCGCGCACGGCGGTCGGGAACAGTTCGGCCAGGAAGGACCCGAACCCGCTGAAGATGCCGGAGGCGCAAAAGCCCAGAGGGAAGCCGAGCACCAGCACCAGGGTGTTCGCTCCTTCGGGGATCTGGGTGTAGGCGACGAGCAGCGCCGCCGAGGCCAGCGCGAATACCGCGAACGCCTTGCGGCGGCCGAGCAGGTCGGTCGCGTACGCCCCCGTCAGGTAGCCGAGGAAGGCGCCGAAGATGAGGAAGAACAGGTAGCCGCCGGTCCCCACGACGCTGAGCTCGCGCTCGGTCTTGAGGTAGGTCGGCAGCCAGGTCATGAGCGAGTAGTAGCCGCCCTGGACCCCGGTGCCGAGCAGCGAGCTGAAGATGGTGATGCGCAGCAGGCCGGGGCCGAAGATGGTCCGCAGCGGCAGGCGCTCGGTCCGGGCGCGTTGCTGGACGATCGGCGCGTCGGAGACCTTTCGGCGCAGGTAGAGCACCAGCAGCGCGGGCAGCGCGCCGGTCCAGAAGAGCACCCGCCAGGCGATGTCGTCGGGGAAGGCGATGAAGATCAGCGTGTAGGAGACGACGGCGAGTCCCCAGCCGACCGCCCACGCACTGTGCATGAACCCGACGGTGCGGCCGCGGTGCCGGGCCGAGGTGTACTCGGCGACCAGGATCGCGCCGGTGGCCCACTCCCCGCCGAACCCGATGCCCTGCAGCCCGCGCAGGATCAGCAGTGTCTCGTAGTTGGGCGCGAAACCGCACAGCACCGTGAAGACGGCGAACATCAGCACCGTGATAATGAGCGTGCGGGTGCGCCCGATCCGATCCGCCAGCATGCCGGCCAGCACCCCGCCGAGCGCGGACATCACCAGCGTGACCGTGGTCAGCAGCCCGGCCTGGCCCTTGGAGATGCCGAAGTACGCGGTGATCGCCGCCAGGCCGAGCGGAAGGACCTGGAAGTCGTAGGAGTCGAGGCCCCACCCGCCGAAGGCACCGGCGAAGGCACGCCGGCCGCGCGGGCCGAGATCGCGGAACCAGGTAAACGGCCGGTCCCGCTCGAGTTCTTCAGTAGTTCGCGTCACCAACCAGCACGATCGCATAGCGGAAGCCGCGACGTAAGGGCCGCTTCGGGTGCTGTCGGCATTTCTGTCGGAAGTTGCCGCATGGCACGGGCGGGACTACGAGATCATGCCGAATCCGGACGCGGCCGGCCCGTCGCCTCTGGCCACTCTCACCGCGGCGTCGCACCGAGCGGGCCGCGGCCCTTCTTGATCAAGGCCTCCCCAAGAACGCGCTCCCCCGAACGGTCATGGTTCCGGGGTACGTCCAATAGATGACCAGATGTGGTCGTGCGGCTCCAATGAGCCATCAAAGCTCGTTGACAGGGCCCCGAGCACACCCGCAGTCTGGCGGCAAGACATCCGGGGGCACGAAGCGGCCGAACTGAACTACTGGTGAGACTCCACGCGTCCGCGGAGTTCGCTTGACACGCGCCGAACAGGGGGTGGCGGCGGATGGCGAGCGGCAAGCTCGACGCGGCACTGGCCGCGCGGGTGCACGCGACGCGGCGCCTGGCGAGGACGGCGGAACTGCCGGAGCGGGTCCGGGTGCTGGTGCACGTCACCGGCGACCTGCGGGCGGTCCAGGAAGCCGGCCTGTGGGTGGAGTTGGAGACCGGTCCGATCGTGACGGGCACGATCGCCGTCGAAGACCTCGAAGGCGTCGCCGCGTTGGCCGACGTCGCCTTCATCGGCAGCAACAAGACACGGACCCTGCACCTGAACAAGAGCGTCCCCGCGATGCGCGGGGACGCCGCCCGCGCGATCCCGCCGGGGTTCAGCGGCAAGGACGTGATCGTGGGCATCGTCGACAGCGGGATCGACATCTTTCACGGCTCGTTCCGCAATCCGTCCACCGGCGCGACCCGCATCCTGTCGCTGCTCGATCTGACGCAGCGGCACAGGATCGCGATGACCGGCACGGTGACCGGCGGCCAATTCGCACTTGAGTGGCAGCCGCCGCCGCTACCGGGCGCGAAGGCGCCGTCCGGCCCGGTGAACACCACCGCCGTGCTGCCCGTCACCGCGACCAGCGCGCAGGTGCGGGCGGCGCTGCTGCAGGCGTTCCCCACGATCAAGGCGGCGGATATCGAGGTGACCGGCGGCCCGCTGCCGACGACCCCCATCGTCATCGACTTCGTCGGGATCTACGCCCCCAACGTCTACGACACCGGGCAGATCAAGTCGTTCGCGCCGCAGGGCAGGCTGATCGGCAGCGGACCGCTCGGCCTGACCATCACCCGGGGGCGCGAGTTCGTCCGCGAAGAGATCGATCTTGGGCTGAGCCTGCCGATCCAGCCGTATCTCTCCCGCGACATCGTCGGCCACGGCACCCACGTCGCGGGGATCGCCGCCGGCAACGGCTCACAAAAGGGCAACTGTCACGGCGCCGGCCGGTATGTCGGGGTCGCCCCGGGCGCCGACCTCATCATCGTTCGGACGACGCTCCAGGACACCGAAAACCTGCAGGGCGTCCAACACGTCTTCGAGCAGGCGGCCGCGCTCGGCAAGCCGGCCGTGGTGAACCTCAGCCTCGGCAGCAACACCGGCCCGCACGACGGCACAGAGGCGCTCGACGTCGCTCTCGACCAGATGCTGGCCGGCACCACGAGGCGGATGCTCGTGATCGCCGCGGGCAACGAGGGCGCGACGTGGGACCCGGACGCTCGGCTGGTGCGCAAGTCGGGCAGCGGCGCGCACGCGCGAAAGCAGGTACCGGCGAACACCCCGGCGGCCACGCCCATGACGCTCGGCCTCCAAATAGTCGAACGCCAGGACGGCAACGATCGCGTCGCGGACAACCTCGACCTGTGGTACATGGGGCCGGGTCAGCTCGACGTGGATCTGGTGGAGCCGAACGGGGCCGCGTTCGGGCGGATCGGGTTGACCCCGGACTTGCCGACAGACCCGGACCTGGACCCCAACCCGGTCACCAGAACCGTCGCCGGCCACCCGGTCACCATCCTGTCCATCGAGAACGTGCCGCCCCACAACAAGAAGAACATCCAGATCACCATCGAGCCCCGGGCCGGCGGGACGATCGCCCCGGGCCAGTGGACGCTACGGCTCTGGGAGACGCGCGGCACGGCCACGACGTTCGACTGCTGGATCCAGGTGACCGACCCGGACGTCCACCCCCGGTTCGTCCTCGGCGACCAGGTTCGCACCCATACAGTCGGCTCGCCGGGGACCGCGGAGCTCCCCATCACGGTGGGGGCGTACAACCCGGACGACCACCAGGTGGCGGAGACTTCGGCACGGGGACCGACGACCGCCATCCCCAACGTCCGCACCAAACCGGAACTGTGCGCGCCGGGGGTGGACATCACCTCGGCGGTCAACCGCGGCGAGAGCTCCGGCGGCAGCTGGTGCGAATGCTGCTACACCTTCTACGAGACCGAGGAAGGCACGAGCCAGGCCGCACCCCATGTCAGCGGCGTGGTGGCGTTGATGTTCGAGATGAACCCGAATCTCGACCATGCCGCGATCAAAGGCCACCTCACGAGCACCTGCGACCGCCCGGATCCGGACCCGCACGGCTCTCTCGGCGACGACGGCTACGGCTTCGGTCTTGTGAACGCCGAAAAGGCCGTGAAGGCCGCGCGGCCGCCCACGGTGAGCGTCCCCGCCGAGCCGATCGTGCTGTCCCCCGCCGCGTACTACCCCATCGCGGGGCGGGCGCGGAGACTGCTGGCCCGGGTGACGCTGAGCCCGGCCGGGCAGCTCGTCGCGGCGCTGGTGTCCGAACACGTCGACGAGGTCCGGCGGCTGATCGACACCGACCGCGGGGTGCTGGTCGCCTGGCACCGGATGCACGGACCCGTGCTGCTGCGGTTGCTGCTCAGCGATCTCGACCGGGAGGCGCCGGTGCCGGAGCGGCTCGGCGGACGACCGGTGGCGGACGGTTTCGCCCGGTTCCTCGACGCGCTGGCCCGCGCGGGCAGTCCCGGGCTACGCGCCGCGATAGCCGAGCACCGCGACCTGCTGCTCGGGCTGCCGGGCGCCCAATTCCCGCCGGCGCCCCCGGCGCCCGACGCGAAGGCGAGCTGATGGCGACGGCCAAGGCGGGGACCATCGAACTGCTGGCCCGCGAGATCGCGTCCGCGTTGCGGCCGCTCGAACAACGGCTTGCCGATAGCACGCGGGCGGAGTTGCTCGAACAACTCGGGCTGCGCCTGCCCGGCGGTTTCGCGGCGGCGGGCGGCGCGCTCGGCGCGGTCGTCGTCCAGGCCGGCGGGCTCGCGCCGATCATCGCGCGACTCGCGGACGCGATCGCCGACGAAGACGGCGAACGGATCGTGAGCGAGGGCATGGCGCTGCTCGGCGCGATCCGCACGACCCTCGACGCTGTCACCGCGCTCGGCCCCGCGCTGGACGCCGCTGTGGTGGCGGCGCCCGAGCTCACCGACGCGCAGCGGGCTCGGCTGCGGGCCGAGGCCGCGCGGCTCCCGAAGCGGTTGCTTGACTTCATGATGATCGCGCACCTCGAAGGCAAGAGCCGGGGCGCGCTCGACCTCCTCACGATCGCCGGGATCATCGAGAACGAGCCGATGGCGCTCGACCCCGCCGATCCCACGGTGGTGCCGGGGCGGCGCCGGGCGGTCCGGTTCGACCGGCTGCTGGCCGCGCTGACCGACCCGGCCGGCTGGCTCACCGAGACGTTCGGCTTCGGCGCCGCGGGGTTCGACGGCGCGAAGTTGTTCGGGGCGATCTCCGCCTACTTCACGGCGCACGACGTCCCGCACGCCTTCCTCGCGCCGCCCGGCGGATCGCTGGTGCTTGAGGCGTTCGTGCTCCGGTTCGCCGTCGACCGCACGGTCGTCCCGCCCGCCCTGACCGCGCGGCTGCGCCTGCCGCTCCTCGCGGACCTCGTCGAAAAGCGCCCGCTGAACCCGACGTGGACGCTCAGCGCCGAGGTGCACGGCCGGTACGACGAGGGGCTGACGGCCCGGATCACGCCGCCCGTTAACCTCGACCTGCTGCCGGTGACCGGTGAGCTGCACCTGGACGCGCTGGTCGGGCTGGATGCGGAGCGGGACGGGCCGATCGTGCTCATCGGCCGCACCGGCTCATCGCGGCTGGAGTTCGCGAAGTTCGGCGTCGCGCTCGGGCTGGCCGCCGACGCGACGATCGCGGGCGCGGTCTCCGTCGAGCCGGTGGCGCGGATGGTCCTCGAAGGCGGGCACGTGCTCGTCGACCTGTCCGAAGGGGACGGCTTCATCAGCACCGTCACCGGCGGCGGCCGGTTCGAGGGCGACTTCGCCCTGCAGGCGCGCTGGACGCCGTCCGGCGGTCTGCAGCTCGGCGGCAGCGGCGGCGTCGACCTCGCCATCCCCACGCATATCGAGCTCGGGCCGATCGAGATCACCACGCTTTATCTGAGCGCGGGGGTCGCCGACGGCGCGGTGCCGATCGAGATCTCCGGCGGCTTCACCGTCTCGCTCGGCCCCATCGCCGCCACGGTCGACCGCGTCGGGGTCGTCGCCGCGACCAGGTTCGCCGGCGGCGACGGCGCCGGCGATGGCAACCTGGGGCCGCTGGACCTGCGATTCGGCTTCAGGCCGCCGACCGGGATCGGGCTGCGGGTGAACGCCGGCGTCGTCACCGGCGGCGGCTTCCTCGCCTACGACGAAAAGACCCGCGAGTACGCGGGCGCGCTCGAACTGCGGTTCGCGGGTTTCCTTGATCTGAAGGCGATCGGCCTGATCAGCACCAGGATGCCCGACGGCTCCAAAGGGTTCTCCCTGCTCGCGGTGATCACCGCCGAATTCCCCGGCGGGTTGCAGCTCGGGCTCGGCTTCACCCTGCTCGGGGTCGGCGGCGTGCTCGGTCTGAACCGCAGGATGAACCTCGACGCGCTGGTCGAGGGGGTGCGCAGCGGCGGGATCGAATCGGTGATGTTCCCCCGCGACGTCATCGCCAACGCGCCGCGGATCCTCAGCGACCTGCGCGCGTTCTTCCCGCCGGAGCAGGGCACGTTCGTCGTCGGACCGATGGCGAAGATCGGCTGGGGCACCCCGCCGCTCGTCACCGTGTCGCTCGCGGTGATCGTGGAGATCCCCGGCGACATCGCGATCCTCGGCGTGCTCCGGTGCGTGCTGCCCGACGAGAACCTGCGGCTGCTGGTGCTGCAGGTGAACTTCATCGGAGCGCTCGAGTTCGACAAGCAGCGTCTGTGGTTCTACGCGCAGCTCTTCGACTCCCGCATCCTGTTCGTCACCATCGAGGGCGGCATGGGGCTGCTCATCGGCTGGGGCGCCGACGCCGACCTCGTGCTGACCGTGGGCGGCTTCCACCCGTCGTTCAAGCCGCCGCAGCTGCCGTTCCCGGTGCCGCCGCGGGTCTCGGTCGACATCCTCAACCAGCCGGGCCAGCGGATCCGCGTGTCCGGCTACTTCGCCGTCACCAGCAACACGGTGCAGTTCGGCGCGGCGGCCGAGCTGGTGCTCGGGTTCGAAGACTTCGGGATCAACGGCCACCTCAGCTTCGACGCGCTGTTCCAGTTCTCCCCGTTCTCCTTCATCGTCCAGATCTCGGCCGGGGTGACGCTGAAAGCGTTCGGCGTCGGCCTGTTCGGCATCGACCTGCGCTTCCAGCTGTCCGGGCCGGCCCCATGGCGGGCGCGGGGCAGCGGCTCGATCTCCTTGCTGTTCTTCGAGATCTCGGCCGACTTCGACATCTCCTGGGGCGAGAAGGACAATCCGACGCTGCCGCCGATCGCCGTGCTGCCGCTGCTGGCGGGCGAGGTCGCGAAGCGGGAGGGCTGGCAGACCCGCCTGCCGACCGGCGGCACCAACCCCCTCGTCACCCTGCGTCCGCTCGACGACACCGACCAGCTGGTGCTGCACCCGCTCGGCACGCTGTTCATCGGTCAGCGCGCGATCCCGCTGAACGTCACCATCGACAAGGTGGGCGCCCAGCGCCCGGCGGACGGCAAGCGGTTCACGGTCGCCCCGGCCTCCGACAGCGGGCTGCGGCAGATCTCGATCACCGGCGACAGGTTCGCGATGGCGCAGTTCCAGACCATGGACGACGCGACGAAGCTGTCGCGGCCCGCGTACGAGAACCAGGACGCCGGACTCGAACTCGGTGCCGCGCGGCAGCGGCTGCTGTCCACCAGGGCCGCGCGCCGCAGCGCGCGTTACGAGATGATCGTCACCGACAGCAGGGCGCGGGCGGCGGGGCCGCCTCCGGTCACGCCGGCCGGCGCCACGCGCGGCGCGGCCGTCGCCGCGGCGGCCGCCTCCGTGCCCGCCGCCGTGCCCGCCGCGCCGGCGAAGCGGCTCTACCGCCCGAGCGCGGGAGTGTTCACACAGTTGCTGGACGGCAGCAGCACCGCGCGGTCGCCGCTGTCCCAGCGGGACGCCGCGCAACGGCGGCCCTTCCCCGTCGACCAGACCGTGCGACTGCCCGGTCAGCGGTTCGTGATCGCGCAGCGGCGCAACAACCGGCAGGCGTTCCCGCCCATCACCGGACGCCCGGTGCCGGGCGGGACGACGGCCACCTTCCGCAGCAAGACGGCGGCGGAGGACGCGCTCGCCGACTGGGTGCGCGCCGACCCCCGGCTCGCCGGCACGCTGCACGTGCTGCCGGACGCCGAGGCGTCGATCACCCCGGCGGACCCCGGCTCGTGGTCGGACGCGGGCCCGCTGCCCGCCGCGACCGCGTTCGCCCCGGGGACGGAAGTGCTGCTCCGCTCCGGCAAGGTTCTCCTCGCCGGTGGGCGGACCGACGCAGAGACGGCCGTCGCCGCCGCCGCGCTATTCGACCCCGCGCCGGGCACCTGGTCGGCGACCGGCGGGCTGACGGCCGCCCGTGACCGGCACACGGTGAGCCTCCTCGCCGACGGGACCGTGCTCGCCGTCGGCGGCCGGAACGCGACCGCGCCGGACGGGCTGGCGACCGCC
>CALAED010000553.1 GCA_937891035.1 uncultured Thermomonosporaceae bacterium
GGCAGCCGCCGTTCGCCGGCGACCAGGCCGGCCCACGAGGCGAGCACGGCCTCGATGTTCGTGCGCGCGTCGACGGCGGTCTCGTTGACGGAGTGCACCGGCCGGGTGCCGCTCACCTTTTCGATGACGTGGCCGCGCGGCGGCGGGTCGATGGCGTGTACGCAGTCCTCGTACAGCAGCGGAAGCGCCCTCAGGATCTTGCGGCTGAGGGTCAGGCAGCCCCGGCACAGCCGGCGCTCGGGCGCTGTCGGTGCGCACTCGTGCGGCTCCTCGCGTGGCGCCGGGAGCAGCGGGGTGCGGCGGGGGTCCCGCTCGGCGGTGATGCTCATACGGCTCCGGTCCAAGGTGTGTGGGGAGACGGGGGACGGCGGGGAGGTGGGGAGGTGGGGCGGTTCTGTCAGTGGGGCGGTTCTGTCAATGGAAGGCGACGTAGGCCGGGACGCCGATGCCGACGAACCCCAGGTTGTAGGCGATCAACCCGAGCCGGCGCGCCTCGAGCCAGCGGCCGCGGCCGGGTCCGGTGGCCAGCTGACCAGCGTGCACGACGATGGCCGGGAGCGCCGTGAGCGGCGTCCACCACGGCCATCGTGGGCCGCTGAACGTCAGCGCGACGATGAGCCCGACGGAGACGACGAAGAACGTCACCATGACAGCGGTCAGCATGGTCTGGCTCGACGAGACGGCCAGCGTCCGCCGGCCGGCCGCGCCGTCGCCCGCGGCGTCGTTGACGTTTGAGCAGCTGCTCACCATGACGAGCCACAGCCCGAGGAGCAAGGCGACCACGAGTGCGGACGGCGACCAGCTCCGGTTGACCGCGAGAAACGGTGCGAGCAGCCCGGCCGCCGTCGTCAGGCACAGCAGGACCTCGGCGCCACCGCGGTGGTAGCTGATCTTGAATCCGGCCGAATACTGAACCGCCGCGGCGAAACCGGCGAGATACAGCACGTACGCGATGACCGGCGCCTGCCAGCGCAGCTGCCAGAAGGCCGCGAGCCCGGCCGCCACCGCCACCGCGCCCGCGGCGATCGAGAACGCGAAGGCCTGGCGCTCGGTGACGGTGCCGCTCAGCAGCGGCTTGGCGCGGATGTCGCGCAGCCGCTCGCCGGCCGAATAGTTCATGGCGTCGCTGCCGTTGCGAAATCCCGCGATGTCGTCGGCCGAACACGCGCAGGCCACGATGGCCGCCGAGCCGACCAAAAAGAGCAACATCGCGGACGTCGTGCCGGGGCGGCGGAGCGCTTCCGGGCTCAGCATCAGCCAGGCCAGCGCCCAGCCGAAATAATGCTGGAATACTTTGATTTTTGCCAGTCGCAATAGTCCGCCGGCCACTCTCCAGCCGGAATTCGAGGCGGTGGTGGTGGCCTGCGGGCGAGGGGCAATCGGGCGCACGGGCATTGTTGGTTGCGGGCTCATACCTTTTTGGTGCGGGTTGGCGCCCGCCCAAATCCCTAACGTGATGACAGCTTCCCGAGCGCGCTCGGAACAGTCCATGTGGTTTCGCCGGAGTTTTGCGGCCCGTGGCGGAATCGGGCGGGCGCGGATGCTTCCTCGGGCGATCGGCCCGATGCCGTTCGAGCGGCCGCCCGCCGCCGGCCGGTCCGCCGGCGCCGGCGGACCGGAGGTTGCGGCCGACCGGAGGCACCGGCCGCCGCAGACTTACCGACGTGGTGTGCGCCGCCGCGTCCCCAGCGATGCCGCCGGCCCGCCCTGGGCGCGCCGGCGGTTCCGGCGGCGGCGGGCCGTCCCGTAACCACGGCGGCGATCACCTGATTGACCTGGTCGAGCACTCGGCGGCCGGCGCCGGTGACAACGGGCCAGGCAAGATCATATGATGTTGACCATATGAGTCAATTCGAGTCGCCGGCAGCAGTGATCTTCTTGTACGATCTTGTCTTCGCTATTGTCATCAAGCCATACGAACCGGTGGCCGGCCATTTGGGTCCGGACCGCCGGCCGGTTGTTGCAGAATGGACGTTAATTCCGGGGCGTGTTCCCGGCCGTACGCTTTCAAATAATGAAAATGACGGATCGATCACCGGTCGCGTAGCCTCCGCGCGCGTGGCTCAATGACCTGACCTGCGTCGATTAAGTGACCCTGATAAGGCAGCAGAGGTGAACACGATACGTACTGGTAACGATTCTGGCGGTGGTGGGGGGCGTGGTGCGGGGGAGTTGCTTGTCCGTCGTCGCAGGGCGATGGGACTGACCCAGGAAGAGGTCGCCCAGCGATCGGCGCTGAGCGTCCGTACGATCAGCGACATCGAACGCGGGCACACCCGGCGCCCGCGCCCGCGGTCCCTCCAGTTGCTCGCGGCGGCGCTCAACCTCAATCAGACAGAAGTCGCTCATTTGCTCGAATTGGCCCGAAATACCAATAGGGGCGACTTCTACCCCGACGTGGGCCTCGACGTGGCGGCCGGCCGGGTGCTGCCGCGGCAGATTCCGATGGCCCCCCGCCATTTCGCCGGCCGGGACCGGGAACTGCGGGCCCTGTCGGCCCAGCTCGATGATGATCCACGCTCCGTGGCGCTGACGGTGATCTGTGGCCCGCCGGGAGTCGGCAAGACGGCCCTGGCGGTCTATTGGGCGCACCAGGTCAGCGACAGGTTCCCGGACGGCCAGCTCTACGTCGATTTGGGCGGCGGCCAGGACCGGTCCGCCGCCCTGTCACCCGCCGAGGCCATCGCCCGCTTCCTCGAGGCCTTCAACGTGCCCGCCGCGCGGATCCCCGCCGGCCTCGATGCGCGCGCCGCGCTGTATCGCAGCCTGCTGGCCGGCAAGAAGGTGCTCATCGTGCTGGACGGCGCCGGCGATGCCGAGCAGGTGCTGCCGCTGCTGCCCGGAAGCGCCGGCTGTCTCGTCGTGGTGACCAGCCGTAACGGTCTCATCGGCCTGGTCGCCAGCCACGGGGCACGCCCCATCTCGCTCGACGTGCTCTCGCCCGACGACGCTCGTGAGTTCCTCGCCACACTCCTCGGCCACCACCGGGTGGTGGCCGAGGAGGCGGCGGTGGCCGAGCTCATCGAGCGGTGCGAGCGCTCGCCGCTGGCGCTGAGCACAGTCGCCGCCTACGCGATCATGTCGCCGTCGCTCCCGCTCGCCGCCCTGCTGCTGCCCGAGTTCGAGGTGCCGACGCAGGCGATCCGCCATCCCGCGCGCCCCTCCTTAACCGGCCCCAACAGGATCTTGCGCACGACGCCGCGATGCGTCGGCGGCGATCACTAGCACGTGTACGCGAGCCCCGCTCGCGGACGCTCGGCCGGCGGACGCGGGCGGTCGGCCGACCCGGACGCGTCCGCCCCGAGATCAGCACGGAATGGTGGCCGGGCGCCGCGGCGCCGAGAGGGCCGGGCACTGGCCGCGGGCGATAAGGCCGGCGCGTCGCCCCGCGAGAGGATAGGACCGGACCTGCAGCAGCCCGCACGCGCACCGGGTGTAGACGATTACTCCGGTCGAGGTGACGTGCCGCGAGAGCGTCTCGTACGGCTGTGACTCCGGCCAGCCGCAGCGGCGGCACCTGTCGTTCGTGCTGTGTCGATTATTCACGATTCCAAGTCTGACGACGAGGCACCCTTCACGTCCATCTAATGTTTTTGCAGCACTTCATGTAGAATCACCTTCATGATCGACCTGCGCCGGCTCCAGGTGCTGCGGGCGGTTCACCACCACGGCATGGTCACGTCCGCGGCCGCCGCCTTGCATCTCACGCCGTCGGCGGTCTCGCAGCAGATCCGCCAGCTCTCCCGGGACGTCGGGGTTCCGCTGCTCGAGCCGCACGGCCGCAGGGTGCGCCTGACGGTGGCCGCCCACGTCCTGCTCGACCATGCCGACGCGCTCTACGACCGCTGGGAGGCGGCCAAGGCCGAACTGGCCGCCCACGTCGAGGGGGCGGCCGGCCCGCTGCGGCTGTGCGGCTTCCCCTCCGGGGTCGTCGGCCTGCTCGCGCCGGCGGCGGCGCGGCTCGCCAAGACCCAGCCCGACCTCTCGGTTTCGGTGACCGAGGCAGAGGCAGCCGACTGTTTCGACCGGTTGCTGACCGATCAGGCGGATCTGGCCGTCGTCATCCCGACGCCCGACAGCCCGGCCGCCGACGACCCGAGATTCGATCAAACCCCGCTCGTGGACGAGGCACAGGATCTGCTCGTGCCCGCCGGCCACCCGCTGGCGACGCGCGAGGCGGTGCGGCTCGCGGAGGCGGCCGGCGACCCGTGGATCACCCCGGAGCCCGGCACCTGCGACCAGCACCACGTCGTGGTCTCCGCCTGCATCGCCGCCGGGTTCACCCCGCACGTCGCCCATCGCGCGACCGAGTGGCCGGCGGTCTCCGCGCTGGTGGCCCATGGCCTCGGCGTCGCGCTCATCCCGCGGCTCGCGGCGCTGCCCGCCGAGCACACCGTCGTACGAGTCCCGCTGCATGGCAACCCGACGCCGACGCGCCGCATCCTCACCTGCACCCGGCGCGGCGCCCGCCGGCACCCGGTCATCGCCGCCGGTCTCGACGCACTCGCCGAGATCGCCGCGATGGAACCCGGAGTGATCGAGGTCAGGCCCGGCCGGCGGTGACGGCCGCGAGGGCGGCGATCGCCGAGCCGCGGGCGCCGGCCATGTCGAGGTCGGGGACGAGGGCGAAGTTCGCCACCTGTGCCTGTTCGACGCGCAGCACCGTGTGCGCCTTGACGCGTTCCAAGAACCACTCGCGGAACCCGGGCGTGGTCTCCACGACGCCGCCGCCGACGAAATAGGTGTGCGGGTCGGTGAAGTTGGCCGCGATCGTGAAGAGCCGGCCGAGCGCCATGGCCTGCTGTTCGAAGATCTCCAGCGCCATCGGATCTTCCTTTTCCCCGTAGCCGCGCACGAGCCTGGCCGCCGCGCCGAGCGACCCGGCGCGGGCCAACTCGTGGCCGCTGAAGCGGGTCAGCCAGTACGGCAGCAGGTTCCGCTCGATCCCGGTCAACGAGGCCACGCTCTCGACGTCGGCGGCGAGGCCACAGTTGCACATCGGCACCGGCTGTCCGTCGGCCAGCAGCCCGTCCATCGGAATGGGGACATGGCCCAGTTCGCCGGCCATCCCGGTGGCGCCACGGACGACCTGGCCGGCCTCGATCACGCCGCCGCCAAGCCCGGTGCCGACGATCGCGGAGACCGAGGAGCGGTCGGTGGCGGCGGCGCCGAACTGTGCGTGGTGGGCGTAGAGCGCGGCCGCGTTGCCGTCGTTGTTGTAGATCACCGGCAGGCCCAGGCGGTCCTCCAGGGCACCGCGGACGTCGAACCCGTGCCACGCGGGCGCGGAGAAGTTCGTGGCGCCCTTCTCAGAGATGACCCCGTCCGCGTTCGCCGGGCCGGGGGTGTCGAGACCCACCGCGCGGACCGCCGCCCGGTCGATGCCGGTACTGTGCAGCACCTGGTCGAGCGCCTGCTCAAGGGCGTCGACCGCCGGCCCAGGCCCCTTTCGTACGCGGCTGGGCACCTCGGCCAGCCGGTCGACCAGAAACCGCCCGGAGGCGTCGAGCACCGTGGCGTTGTTGCACGTCCCGCCGTTGTCGAGGCCGACAACGACCCACTCATCGGTGGCCGACATACCGTCCCCTCCCAGCCCCCGTCCGGGCAAGCTCGATGATGAAGGACATGATGCTTAGGACATCATGACGAGCGCGATGAGCACGATCGGCGCGATGGGCGCGATCACCTGGGAACGCCACCGGTCAAGCCGCCGTCGTCGTGCACAGCGTTCCGTTGAGCGTGAACCGCAGGTGCTGTCGGCGCGCGCGGGCGCGGGCGCGGCACTCGCTCGCGGTGCCGTGGCCACCAGGGCCATGAGGGTTGTCAGGGCTCCCACCGCCAGCACCACCGCGGTGCCGGTCGCCGGCCGCCACGGCCGCGGGGCTATCGAATCGCGCATGCGAATCCTCACCGTCCTCGCCCCAGATACAGCGGCGGCACCGCGACGACGGAAAGAGCGTGGCCGTCCGGTGGAGCGCGGCTCGGTAGCGCGCGCGACGCGGCCGCCGGGCTCGCTGAACCGGCGTCTGCGTATCCGCGCGGGCCGCCGAGGCCCGTACGACCATTACCGTCTGCGGTGGGAGCGCTCCCATATTCCGAGCGCCGCCGGCCGGCTGTCAAGCGTGCGTGAAAGCCGCCGAGGTCGCGCGTGAAACCGCCGGGTCAGCGCGCCGCCTGGCGCGGATCGCCGGGATGCTAGCGCGGGGGCCGCCAGCGCGGGCTGGCGATGTCCCCGATGCGCGCGCCGGTGGCGTGGTTGCCAAGCGGTTCGAGTGTCACCTGGCCGAGGCCGCCGGTGGTGTCGTCGTACGACCACACCGCGAGCGCGATGGTGTTCTCACCTTGGTGACGCAGGATGCCCTGCGGCAACGTGAACACGCGCTGCGGCCCCAGATCGTTGACGTACTGCCCGACGTTCCACCCGTTCACGAAGATCAGCACGCGGTACTGCCGGCCGGGGTCGTCGGTGAACCGCAGGCCGACCGGCACGTCCTGGTCCTTAGGCAGGTCGAGCCGGGCGGTGGTGCGGTACCACGCGACGCCGGGGACGGTCTCCCGGCGCGGCAGCGTGACCTCGTCCCAGCCCCGGTCGGGAAAGCCGGGCAGCGGGTAGCCGGCGCGCTCGCCGTGCAGGCCGCCGCTGCTTTGCGGGCCGCGCACCGGGTCGGGCAGCGCGCCCTGGATCCGCCATGTGGGCCCGGCCGCGCCGGCCGGCGCGCCGGCGACGGTGGCGGCCAGCAGGCCGCGCGGGCGCTTGTGGTTGTCGTTGCTTCCCCCGTTCTGGTTGTGGCCCATGTCGCGGACGAGCACCGAGATCACGTTGTCCGCGCCGGGCCGGAGCAGGCCGGCGGGGAAGGTGAAGTCGCCGCTGGAGTTCTGGTCGCCGCTGGCCGTCCCCGTCTTGACCGTGCCGAGGAAGCGGCCGTTCACCCACACCGACCACACGCCGGCGCGGCCGGTGCCCGCGGTGAGCGAGACGCCGGTCTCCGAGCCGGTCGCGGTGAAGTGCCCGCGGTACCAGACGTCGCCGTAGTGGAACCCGTATTCGTCGGCGTAGAGCACCGGCGGCGCGGCCGGCTTGGTCGGGTTGTTTGTCGTGGTCTTGTCGGCGACCGTCCACGCGCTGTCGTCGAAGCCGGGATCGGCCTCCGGCACGTCCTGGGTGTAGCGCCAGTTCGTCAAGGCCGGCAGGCGAACGGGCGCGGGCCCGGGCAGCGCGGCGGTCAGCGAGCCGCCCCGCGTCCGGGAGGTCGCGACCGGCCGCCCGTTCCAGATCAGAGTGCGCACCTGCGGGTCGGCGAACACCTCGATCTCGCCGGCGCGGTCGGTGTCGCCGCGCAGGAACAGGGCGGTGCCGCGCCGCTCGGCTGAGCGCACCAGGTAGGCACCGCGCACCAGCACCGCGGCCTGCGTGTCCGGCCGCCAGAACGTCGAGGCCGTATCGCTGTCGGCGAGCAGCAGGTCGAGCGGGGCGCGGCCGCCGCCGGAGACGCGCACGCGCGCCAGGCCGTCGTGGGTATAGGCCAGCCGCAGGTCGCCGCGGGCGGCGTCCCAGGTCGCGGCCACAGAGCCGGCGAGCACCTCGACGCGCGGCTCGCTCGCGTACCTCAGCACGGTCTCGCCGGGCTCGCCGGCCCGGCCGTGTAGCAGCGCCACGTCATGGTCGCCGAGCCGGGCGTGGGTCATGATCTCCGAGGTGGCGTAGACGAGCCGCTGGCGGTCCATGGCGTACCCGGCGGTGAGGATCTTGAAGTCTCTGCCGTTGATCTGTACCGGAGCCGTGTAAGTGCCATCGGGGACGTCAACGGTGAACGTGGTCGAGTCGTTCGTGGCCGCCGTGCCATTGCCGGCGTGCCGGACGAAATAGAACGTCGCGTTCGTGTCCGGGTTGCGTTTCACCCACACCCGCAGCGCCGGGTTGCCTTGGGCCTGCTCGCCGATGTCATCGGCCTTCAGCAGGTCGCGCACCGAATGCACCAGGGAGGCCTGCTGCTTGAGCACCGGGATCTTCTCGGTCAGCTGGCGCTGCTCGTTGAACGCCGCGCCGTAGTCATAAGACGTGTAGACGACGTTCGGGTCGGCCAGCCAGCCCCAGTTGGTCCCGCCGTAGGTCATGTAGATGTTCTGAATCGTGAACTGGTTCTCGATGTTGTTGTCGTAGAACATCCGCTCGAACGTGGGCCCCGTCATCCGGCGGCAGGCGTCGTAGCCAGGCCCGCCCCACGGGTCGAACGCGCCGCCCTGGAACTCACCCCAGATGAACGGCCGGTCGCCGACGCCCGGTCGCAGGAACCGGTAGTCGGTCAGGCCGGGGAAGGAGGTGCGGTTGCAGTCGAAGGCGGCCGGATAGGTGTCGGTGCCGTACAGGTCGGGCGCGCCGGGGCCGGCGGCCCAGCGCAGGTTGCGGCCCTTGTCGTTGTGGAACAGCGGCACCGTGATGCCGTCGGCCCGCGCCGCCGCCTTCAGCTCCTCCATGTACACAGCGTCGCTGCCGTCGTATTCGTTCTCGATCTGGAACAGCACAACGGAGCCGCCGCCGTCGGTGATCTGATGCCGGGCGATGATGGCGTTGACGTGGTCGTACCACTGCTCCCAGGCGGCCTGGTAATCGTCGGCTCTGGTGCGCGCCCGGCCCAGCTGGGTGGTGAGCCACCCCGGGTAGCCGCCGGAGTCCAGCTCGGCGTTCAGGTACGGGCCAGGCCGCGCGAAGACGTACAGGCCCAGCTCCGCGGCGATGTCCAGCAGGTGGTCGATGTCCCGTACGCCGGTGAAGTCGTACACGCCGGGGGCCGGGGAGTGGAAGGCCCAGCTGAAGTAGAGCGATATCGCGTTGAAGCCGGTCGCCTTCAGCTTCTCCAGCTGGTCTCGCCACAGGTCGGGGTTGGGTAGCCGGTAGTAGTGGAACTCCGCGGACCACAGCCACACCCGCTTGCCGTCGATCATCAG